>CBHWDR010000639.1:0-2290 GCA_966112575.1 uncultured Chitinophagales bacterium | reverse complement strand
ATAGGTGGTGCGCACATCAAAATAACGCCAGGCCAGACGCGCCTCCAGCCTCTTTGCAGGAAGAAAGCTGAACTCAGCCTGCAGGCTGTTCGAAAAGGACTTGCCGTCGAGATTGTACCAGCTTGCGGTACGCGCATCCTCGAGGTCGAGCACGGCCTGGTTTACGAAATCATTGCGAAAGAAATCCAGTCCAAGATTCGCTTCCCGGCCAAAGAGGCGGAAGCCCTGGTCGAAACTGAGGCCCTTGTTCCAGGAAACTTCGGGTTCCAGGCCATAGGCTTTTCCATTGGCTGTCGGCAACCCGATGTTCCGCGCGCTGACCAGCACCCCGATGTTCTCGGCGAAGACCGCCGGCGTACGCTGGCCGCGGCCTGCGCTCAGGCGGATGGTGGTCTTGGCGAAAGGCGCGTAGCGCAGGTTCAGCCTCGGCGTGGCAAACCAGCCGTAAAGACTATTGCGATCGGCGCGCAGCCCGGCAACGAGGTCGAACTTCGTGCTCGGCTTGAAGCTGTACTCGGCAAAGGCGCCGGCCACGGTTTCGGTGCGGTCGTAATTATTGCTTTGCAGCACCTCGTCGTACCGGTCACGCACGAGGCTCAACCCTGTTTTCAGACCGTGTTCGTCGGACCCGATGCGAGTCTGGTAAATGCCATTCAGGTAGAGATTCCGTTGACGGGCATCATAGCTGCGCAGCCCGAAATAGGCGTCCGTGCGGTGATCGGAAACAGAAGCCTGCAGGCCGATGCTTTTATGCAGGGCGTCGGGGAAGACATAACCGAGTTTGGCGAAGGCTTCATAGCGCTTCGTATCGATGCCCAGCCCGTAGACCGAGGTGGAGTACTTGTCCTTCGAAGGGGTGAAGCCGAGCTCCCCGCCAACTTTATTGTCGAAGAGCGCTTTCAATCCGAATTGCACCATCAGGCCTTTATCACCCAGGTATTGCCAGCGATGCACGGCGCTGAACAGGTTGCCCGTGGGCAGGTCCTTGAATCCGTCGTTATTCGCATCCTGCCTGCTGAAGAGAAAAGCATTGTGCAGCAACAGCCCGGTAGACCATTTGCCATTGAGCTTGTGCGCCCAGTTGAGGTTCAGGTCCGTCTTGCCCATGCTGTTGACATATCCGTTGAGGTAGAGCGCTTCGCTCGTGCGGGGCTTGCGCAACTCTACGTTGATTTGACCGGCGATGCTCTCGAAGCCATTCACCACCGAGCCCGTGCCCTTGATCAGCTGGATCGATTCCACCCAGGGTCCGGCGATCGAGTTCAATCCCCAGGGCGTGGCCAGTCCGCGCGGACCCGGCAGGTTCTCCACCGTCAGCTGCGAATAGGGACCGGCCAGACCCAGCAACTGGATCTGCTTCGAACCCGTGGCTGCATCGCTGTAGCTTACATCTACCGAAGGATTGGTTTCAAAGGACTCGCTCAGGTTGCAGCAGGCGGCTTTGAGCAATTCTTTTTTCGAAATGATGGTAGTGCGAAAGGGACTGTTCGCATCGATGTGCATCGTTCGCGAGCGCGCGGTAACGATCACGGCGCCGAGGCTTTCTTTCCGCTGCAATACAATCTCGATATCCTTCATTGTGCCGGTCGATATCGTGTCGGTGCGAAAGCCGGCATAGCTGATCACTAGCGGTGTTTGCAGGCGCAAGGGAAGCTGGAACTCGCCATGGCTGTTGGTGCGCACGCCCGAGGCGGCGCCCAGCCACTGCACCGAGGCACCGGCCAATGGTCGCACTTCTTCTTTGTCTTTTTCCACGACCAGTCCGCGAAGCAGGCTGCTGTCTTCAGCGGAAACCGATGATGCCGGCTCCATCATTTCGCGATAAAGGCAGCATTCGGGAAGTTTTTGATATACGGCATCGTTGGCTTTTTTCAACTCGGTATCATGACCGGCAGTAGCGGCCGCCGCATGCAGGTCTGCTGTCTGGACCTTTGCGGGATCATAGATCACGGTAAGCTCTTGGGTGGTAACCTCCCAACTGGCTTTCGTCACGCCGGGGAGGCGAAGGGCTTTTTCAATGCGTTGCTTGCATTGGCCGCAGGCGCCCGCTACGTGGAACTTGATAGTGGTATCGGAACCGGATTGTGCCGATGCAGCGATCGAAAATGCGCTCAGCATCAGCAGGAAGATAAATTTCATGAGGTTTTGTTTTGATGGGGAATTCATGTTTCGGTGGGATTCATGAACCCGATCAAATGCGGTAGGTGCAGAAGAGGACCTGGCGATCAATTGGTGGCGGCGGGTCCGCGAAGCGGGGAAGGATGGAAGGGTCCTGCACTGCCGGAGCCAT
>CBHWDR010000638.1:0-2301 GCA_966112575.1 uncultured Chitinophagales bacterium | reverse complement strand
GTCCACCTCATCGGGGCCGTGCATGATGAATTCACGCTCGCGCTCCGTAACATTCTTGCCGGTCAGCTCTTCGATCTGTCCGAGGATGTGCTGGTTCATGTTCTCCGTGAAGCGCTTCTCCATGCGTCCGTAACGTACGTGGCTCAGGTTCTTCAGCCACTCGAAATAGGACACCGTTACACCGCCGGCATTGAGGTACATGTCGGGAACCACCAGGGTGCCCTTGGTGATGAACACCTCATCTGCTTCGGGAGTAAGCGGGCCGTTGGCGCCTTCGCCGATCACCTTGGCCTTCACGCGGAGGGCGTTCTCGCCGTTGATCACGTTCTCGAGGGCCGCGGGGATGAGGATATCGCAATCGTATTCCAGCGCGTCGGTATTCTTGGCGAAATTGGTGGCGCCGGGGTAGTCGATGATCTTGCCGGTGGATTTGCGGTGCTGGAACACAGCTTCTACATCCAGTCCGTCATTGTTGTAGATCGCGCCTTCGAATTCAGCGAGGGCGATGATCTTGGCGCCGGCCTGCTGGAAGTACTTGGCGGCATGGTAACCTACGTTGCCCAGGCCCTGCACCACGATGCGCTTTCCTTCGATGCCGGTGGTCAGACCGAGCTTCTCCATCACATCAGGCATGCTGCAGACCTCGCGGATACCGTAGAAGATACCAAGACCGGTAGCTTCACGGCGGCCACGGACACCACCCTGGGTCACGGGCTTACCGGTAACGCAACCGGCAGCGTCGATCTCGCCGGGACGGAGGCTCTGGTACGTATCTACGATCCAGGCCATCTCGCGCTCACCTGTGCCGTAATCGGGAGCGGGAACGTCGGTGCCGGGTCCGATGAAATTCTTCTTCACCAGCTCGGCCGTATAGCGACGGGTGATCTTTTCGAGTTCGTAAACCGAGTATTTGCGGGGGCTGATCTTGATGCCGCCCTTACCGCCACCGAAGGGTACGTTCACGATGGCGCATTTATAGGTCATCAGGGCCGCGAGGGCCATTACTTCATCCTGGTTCACTTCGGCAGCGAAGCGGATGCCACCTTTACAGGGCGTTTTATGATGCGAGTGCTGCACGCGATAGGCTTCGATCACCTCGATGCGGCCATCGTCCATACGTACAGGAAATTTCATGCTGTAAACGGCGTTACACGCCTTGATCTGTTCCAGGATACCGGGGTCCCAGTTCGTGAACTTAGCTGCCTTGTCGAAGCTTCGTTCCACTGAGCCAAAGAAGCTATAATCTGCAATCGTTGACATGAGAAGGTATTTAATAATTAAGAATGACGGGTTTGTTCCAGCTTCGACACCTTGCGGTCGAGGCGGATGAGGTAGAGGAAGATCGCGACCAGGATGGTGAGGGCTACCGCAGCCACCACATAGATCTTGTCGTTGCCGCGCATTTCCTCGGAAAGGCTCTTGTCCTGTGCCCGGGTGGTGGCATGAAGCAGGGCGAAAAAGAATAGCAGTGCTGATTTTTTCATCATGACCGTAGTTCGATTTTGTCGGGGAATTCCATTTTCTCTTTCAGGAAGCTCAGGCGCACCTTGATGTTCACGATCCAGACGCCCAGCAGCGTCCAGCCGATGACAGCAGGGTAGAAGACGAGGCGCATCCGCCAGTCGAGGTTCTTCGGATCTACCGGGTTGCTGCTGCCGGCCCCACCGGGGTGCAGGCTCTCGAGCAAACGCGGGATGATCCATATGGAAGGGAAGAGGAAGGCGAAGGCAAAGATGTTGTACACCGCGCTGATGCGGGCTTTCTTATCCATGTCCTGGATCGAGTCGCGCAGGACGAGGTAGGCGAAATAGATCAGCAGGGCAATGGCCGCACCGATCAGCTTCGGGTCCTTGGCAATGGAGGCGAAGGAAGAGGTGGCCGGGTTGTTGGGATCCGCCCAGGTGAAGGAAGCCCAGATGGCGCCCGTGGAGTAGCCGAGCAGGCCGAAAACAATGCCCATCGAGGCATACTGCCGGGAGAGGGTGTCGAAGCGGTGCTCGCCCTTCCGCAGGTAGTTCACTGCATGCACCACCGAAATGGTAAAGAGGATCATCATGGCGAACCACATGCACACATGGAAATAAAGATTGCGGATCGACTGCCCGATGACCGGCAGCTTGGGAACTTCGAAAAGCGGCAACCCGAAAACATTAAAACCGGCGATCACCGTGTAGAAGAGTAGAATTGCACAGAGTATTTTCCACCAGCTTGTGTTCATACCTGAGCCCGGGGCCGTTTAAAAGTTTGGGGGCAAAAATAAGGCCGGATGATACAATACCGAATCGTGCACCCAGACTCAGG
>CBHWDR010000637.1:0-2302 GCA_966112575.1 uncultured Chitinophagales bacterium | reverse complement strand
CAAGGCCGTGCGCATCATCCAGTACTTCGAAGCCAACCCGAAGGCGGCGCCCCTCCAACTGGTGTTCCCCTCGCTCTATAATTTCTTCTCCAAGGTGCAGATGGTGCATACCGTGCCCTCGCGCAACGATAAGGAGATCGCCAGTGCTATCGGCGTTAACGCCTGGTTTGCTAAAGACTATATCCAGACCGCCAGCCGCTACAACCAGATGGAAGTGGAGAAAATATTGCTGCTCCTGCATCAATACAACCTCAAAGGCATTGGCATCGGCGACGCCGGCTCCTCCGACGCCATGCTCATGAAGGAAATGGTGGTCAAGATGATCGCCGCATGAGGTTCGATCTAACCCGATTTTTAAAACACGAAGACACGAAGACAAGGAGGCATGAATGAATGATTGATTGGCTCAATGCCTAAACTCCGTTTAAGTATTTCACCTGTTCTTTCGGTTACTCGCTGGCTAGCTACAAGCTTCAATTCTTAATAGCTTTTTCCGTCTGTCGAAGACAGACCACCATCAAAGCAGCGCCAGGCTGTTGTCCCGGTCTTTGTCGAGCTGGGCGATCAGTTCCTCCAGGGACGCATACTTCTCCTGCGGTCGCAGATAGGCTTTCACGGTCACGCGCAGGGTAGAACCATAGAGATCCCCGTCGAAGTCAAAGATGTTCACCTCCACGCGTTCATCGGAATGGGTGAGGGTAGGACGGGTACCGATGCTGAGCATGCCTTTGCGCACTTCCCCGGCGCCTTCCACGTAAACGGCGTAAACGCCATGCCCGAGATGGATCTTCTCATCGTCGGTATAGGAGAGATTCGCCGTTGGATAACCCAGCTTGCGCCCGAGCTGGTCGCCGTGGACAACCACGCCCTCAAAAAAGAATTCGTAGCCGAGGAGGCGGTTGGCGCTTTCGATATCGCTGTTAAGAATGGCCTGACGCACTTTGGTGGAGCTCACGCCGATCTCGTCGAGCAGGTACTTCGGGATCTCCTGCAGGCGGTAGCCGTAAACCGGGGCCTTGTCTTCCAGCAGCCGGTAGTCGCCTTCCCGGCCCTTGCCGAAGCGGTGGTCGTAACCGATGATGATGGTATGCGGATGGAAATTGCGCACAAGGAATTCTTCGATGTACTGCTGGGCCGATTGATTGGAGAAGTCGGCCGTAAACGGCACCACTACCAGGTGGTCAACGCCCGTGCTGCCGATCAATTCGATCTTTTCTTCAAGGGTGTTGATCAGTTGCAGGTTGGCATCGGGCTGCACCACTTTGCGGGGATGGGGGTCGAAGGTGATGAGCACCGATTCGCCCTGCACCTGGCGCGCTTCATCCAGGAGCGCATCGATGATGGTACGATGGCCGCCATGCACGCCGTCGAAGGTACCGATGGTGATCACGGCATTGGTGAAAGAAGGAAGGCCGAAGCGGGAACGATGGACCTGCATACGTGGGCGCAAAGATACGGCATTCCATTTCGGCAATTGGTGCAGGGACGCTAGTTTTGCGGCATGTCGCTCTACTCCAAACGCGGCGTGTCGGCCCAGAAAGAGGAAGTACACGCTGCCACCCGCAACATCGACAAAGGTCTTTATCCCCGCGCTTTCTGCAAGATCTACTCCGACCTGCTGGGCGGTGATGCCGAATGGGTGAACCTGATGCATGCCGATGGCGCGGGCACCAAGAGTATTCTCGCTTACCTCTACTGGAAGGAAACCGGCGACCTGTCGGTATGGAAGGGCATTGCGCAGGACGCGATCGTGATGAACCTCGATGACCTTCTTTGCGTGGGCATCACCGACAAGCTGCTGTTCTCCTCTTCCATTGATCGGAATAAAAACCTCATTCCCGGCGACGTGCTTCAGGCCATCATCGAAGGCTCGCAGGAGTTCTTCAACACCATGGAGGAGCATGGCGTGCACATCGCCTTCCTCGGCGGGGAGACGGCCGATGTTGGGGATGTGGTGCGCACTATCGCGGTCAACGGCACCATGGCCGCACGCTGGCCGAAGAGCCGGCTCGTGACCAATGAAGCCATCCGCCCGGGGCAGGTGATCGTGGGACTGGCCAGCTACGGGCAATCGAATTATGAGTCGGAATACAACAGTGGCATCGGAAGCAACGGGCTGACCAGCGCCCGGCACGATGTACTGAACAAGCACTATGCTTCTTACCCGGAGACCTTCGAGCCTTCCCTGGCCGACGAAGTGGTGTACATCGGGAAGCATCGGCTCACCGACCGCATCACCATTGCGGCCACCGGTGCGGAAACTAATATCGGGAAGCTGATCCTGTCGCCTACACCCACCTTT
>CBHWDR010000636.1:0-2305 GCA_966112575.1 uncultured Chitinophagales bacterium | reverse complement strand
GTTGTTGAGGAAGAGATGACGGGTCTCCTGGGCTTCACCCATGAAGTGTACGATCCGCTGGTTCTCGGGCAGGTCGAAATAGAAATAGGCTTCCATCCTCCGGTCATGCGTATGCGGCGGCATCGTATTCCAGATGCTTCCCCGCTGGAAATTGGTCACGCCGAGCACCAGCTGACAGCTCTTCAGGCCGTCGGCATGGATGTACTTGTTGATCACCCGCTCATTGTTGTTGTCGAGGCTTCCCAGGGCCGCAGGCGTGGCGTCGGCGGCACGCATATGCTGCACCGGGTATTCGGCATGCGCAGGGCAGGAGAAGAAGATGTATTTCACCCCGGCTTCACCGGCGAAGGAAACGGTTTTCTCGCCTTTGCCCACGTAGAGGCAGTCGAGCTTCTCCATGGCATACTCCTGTCCGTCAACCGTAATGCTTCCCTGGCCCGCGATGCAGATCACGCCCAGCTCGCGGCGGCTGAGGAAGTACTCGGATTTGAGCTGCTCATAGGTGGGCAGGGTCAATGCGCTGCCTGCCGGCGCAGCAGCGCCAACGATCATGCGGTCGTAATGCGTATACACGGTTTCGATCTTTCCTGGCTGCACCAGGTTGTCGAGCAGGAAACGTTCGCGGATCTCTTTCGTGGTATAGCGAACGAAATCCTGGGGATGAACGGAGTGAATGATCTTCATCTGAATGGTTTCTTGATAGATGGCGAAATTAACCGGCCATGCGATTCTCCTCTCAAGAATTACCGGGAACGTTACCGGCAATCCGGACAGCCAACGGTCAACCGATTCACCAGTTATTCATCTGTTCCTGGATGATCCGCTCCGGGTCTTCGGGCGGGCGCTGTTCCCAGTCGGGATCGTATTTTACGAAGAAGGAAAGCCAGAGCACCCGGGAAAAGCGCATCAGCCAGGGCTGGAGCAGGATGAGCCCGACCGAGTTGAAGGCCACCCAGTAAAGAAAACGCCGGTCGTGGAAGGAAAAGCCGATGGTAAGGAACCAGAGCAGGAAGGAGAGGAGTGTTAGAACAATGCCCAAGAGGTAACTCACGTAACCCGTTCCATAGTAAAAGCCTACTTCGATATCGGTCACCTGTCCGCAACGCGGGCAGCGCTCGTGCATCTCCGTATTTCGGTTGAAGCGCAGCGTGATCGGGTAGCGGAACAGCTTCGCTTCCCGGCAACGCGGACATCGACAGGCCAGTATGGTGCGGAGATAACCGCGGTTGGGACGATCAGCCATGGTGCACATCAAAATATTCCAGTAGTTTCTCCATCTTCATGCTCCTCGAGCCCTTGATCAGCAGCGCGCTGTTCGCCACCGGATGCTCCCGGAGCCAGGCCCCGGCTTCATCAGGGGAGGTAAAATGCAGGTAAGGGCTTTCGAGCTTTAGAAAATCCCCGCCCACCAGGATCACCTGTTTCCAATCATGCTTTGCGATCTCTTCCACCACACCCTGGTGCTCTTCGAGGCTCTGGGGACCCAGTTCGGCCATGGCCCCCAGCAGCAGGACCTTGTTGCCCGTATCGCTCTTGGCGAAGTTCTGGATCGCAGCCCGCATGGAGCTGGGGTTAGCATTATACGCGTCGAGGATGATGCTATTGCTGCCTTTACGGAGCAGTTGCGACCGGCTATTAGTGGGCGTATAGTGCTCGATCGCCTGGCGGATCTGCTCGGGTTGTACTCCGAAATGCAGGCCAACGGCCACCGCGGCCAATACATTGGGCAGGTTGTAATCCCCCACCAGCTGGGTATGGATCTCGCCGGTCATGCCTTTATGTAGGGCCACCGACAGCAACTCTTTGCCGGCAACCGCCGTTCCCACGACCTCGCCTTCCCGGGTGCCGTAACGGATCACCCTTCCAATGCCGGCGCTCATCTCCTGCAGGTAGGCATAATCACTCATGATGAAGACCGTGCCCTTTGCGCTGCGGATATGGTCGAAGAGCTCTCCCTTGCCCTTGCGCACGCCTTCCTCGCCGCCGAAGCCTTCGAGGTGGGCCTTGCCCACATTGGTGATCAGTCCGTGCGTGGGCAGCGTGTACCGGCAATAGGACTCGATCTCCTTCTGATGGTTGGCGCCCATCTCCACCACGGCCAGCTCCGCATCCGGGCGGATCTTCAGTAGGGTGAGGGGAACGCCGATATGGTTGTTGAGGTTTCCCTCGGTCGTAGCCGTGCGGAAGGTGGTGGCCAGCACCGCGTGGATCAGTTCCTTGGTGGTGGTCTTTCCATTGCTGCCCGTGATGGCCAGGAAGGGAATGGTGAACTGCTTCCGGTGATGAAGCGCCAGTTCCTGGAGGG
>CBHWDR010000635.1:0-2305 GCA_966112575.1 uncultured Chitinophagales bacterium | reverse complement strand
GAGCACTTTCACGATGGCGATCTCCACGATCCGATCAGTTGCGGTGTTGGTTCCGGTGGCCTCAATATCCAAAAACGCAAGAGGCTTTTTCAGTTGGATCATTTTCTGCTTTGCTTAAAGGTCGTAAAGGTAAGCGTTTCGCCCTTTCGGGTACCGATTAATGGTTGGGCGGCGCGAGCTGCCCGGCTAGTGCGGCCACGTCGAGGCCGTCGTAGTTACCGGAGCTCATAAAGACCACCACGGCATCCTTGTAATTGCGGTCTTCCAGCCATTGTTCCAGCGTGCTCCGGTCGGTGATGACCTGGAGGCCGGGCTTAGCAAAACCGGCAATAACGGCATCCGCAGGCAGCTCAGGCAGGCGCTTGATCTCCAGGGCATGGCGGCTGTAGAACACGCAGGCCTCGTCGGCCTTGTCGAGCGCACCGGCATATTCGGTCATGAAGGCTTCATTGAGGCTGCTGTAGGTATGCAGTTCGAGGGCCGTAATGAGCCGGCGTTCGGGGAACTGGTTCTTCACCGCTTCGATGGTCGCTTTTACCTTGGAAGGAGCATGCGCGAAGTCGCGAAAAACGGTCGTATGCGTATTGCGGGCGAGGAGCTCAAGTCGGCGGGCGGCCCCGGTAAACGAGCGGATGCCATTCAGGAAGGCGTCCAGCGAAACACCCAGACGGGAGCAAACGATCCAGGCCGCGTGCGCATTCATCAGGTTATGGTCGCCGAAAACGCTGAGCGTGGTTTCCCTCCCGTCGATCACCAGGGTGGTTACCCCTTCTTCGATGCGGTGCGCGGGAACGCCATACGGGTGATAATGCAGGTCATCCCGCCGGGTCTCCTCCACCACCTGCGCAAGAGCGGCATCGGAGGAATTATACACCAGGTGACCTCCCTTTTCGATCATGCCGATGAAAATGCGGAATTGCTCGAGGTAGTTATCGAAGGTCGGAAAGACATTGATATGGTCCCAGGCGATGCCGGTGAGTACGGCGATATGAGGAAAGAGGAAATGGAATTTCGGCCGCTTCTCGATCACACTGGCGGGATATTCATCCGCCTCACAGACGATTACCGGGGCATCGGTTATGTTCACCGACTGGTCGAAGCCGGGAAGTCTTGCCCCAACGAGGTAATCGAATTGCGCTCCCGCTTCCCGGAGTACATGCATGATCATGGACGTGGTGGTGGTCTTTCCATGGCTGCCACCGACCGCAACGCGGGTTTTTTCCCGGCTTTCCTGGAAAATATATTCGGGAAAGGAGTAGATCGGGAGTCCGTAGTTCCTGGCAGCGGCCAGTTCCGGGTTATCGGCCCGGGCGTGCATGCCGAGGATCACAGCGTCGAGATCGGGCGTGATACGTGCTGGTTCCCAACCGATTGTGTCTGGAAGCAGCCCTTCGCGCCCGAGGTTGCCTTTGGCGGGTTCGAAGATCTCGTCGTCCGAACCGGTGATCGTATACCCCTTGCGTTTCAGTGCGATCGCGAGCTGGTGCATCACCGAGCCGCCTATAGAGATAAAATGGATTTTCATTCTATATTTGCAAAATATCCGGCAAATTAAGCCGTTTAAATCCAAACGTTATGATTATGAAAAACAAGTTCTTTTCACTTACCCTATTGATGCTCACCCTCCTGACCCTCGCATCCTGTGCGGGCAGCCGGAGCGGTTATGGAGGCAGCCACCGGAAAGGTTACGGATGCCCGGCCACAGCCAGCAGCAACGGCACGACTGTTGAGCAGTCTAAGATTTAAGAATAAAATTTTTGTGTGTATGCATTGGATTCATCTTACCGATGAAGAGCAGTTGAACCAGATCATCAGTAAATCTCAGAACCGCCCCCAGGTCATCTTCAAACATAGTACGCGCTGTTCGATTAGCAACGTGGCCCTGCAAAGGCTGCAAAAGGTGGCGCAGCCCTCCGACATCGATTTTTATTTCCTTGACCTGCTGAGCTACCGCGGGCTTTCCAACCGGGTGGCCGAGGTATTCAAGGTGCACCACGAATCGCCACAGGTGCTGGTGATCCGCGATGGCGACTGCGTCTTCGAGGAAAGCCACCTGGGCATCCGCATGGAAGATATCGTTGAACACGCGGTGGCCTGATCCACAGAAGATCTGACAAAGTTTTTGCCCTGTTGTTCGCAACGGGGTTTTTTATTGTCCAGCCCGCCTGGTGCCGGCACTTCATTTGCAGCCTGTGATGGCCGGCATCCTGTACTTTTGCAGGAACAAAAACCAACAGACCATGATCAGGAATGCAACGGCCGTCTGGAACGGATCGGGTAAAGAAGGCCAGGGAAAGGTTTCAAC
>CBHWDR010000634.1:0-2313 GCA_966112575.1 uncultured Chitinophagales bacterium | reverse complement strand
TCCGCTCGCGTGGCGCCTACAACGAACATGAGCTGTTCAGGACTTCCCCAGTTCGCGGCTTTCTCCAGCACCGTTTCGTAGAGATAACGATGACGTGCCTCTTCGGCCGTGCCGGTTTCGCGCATCAGCATTTGCATTTCAAAATCATAGGCCCCCGGGTTGGAAGTAAGGCCGAGCAGGATGGTCCATTTACCGGGATAATCGAGGAAGGGCCGGATGCTGTCTTCGCCCATGTAGGGTGCAACGGTCACGGCATCGAAGTTCATCGCTTCGAAAAATGCCCGGGCATATTGGGCAGAGGTGTTGCCGATATCACCGCGTTTGGCATCGGCGATCCGGAAATGTGTTGTCGGAATATAATTGACCGTCTCCTCCATCGCCTCCCAGCCTTTCAATCCTTCTGCTTCGTAAAATGCGGTGTTGATCTTGTACGATACGCAATGATCTTTCGTGGCATCGATGATGGCCTTATTGAACGTCACGATGCCATCTTTCCGGTCGCGCAGGTGCAGGGGCAGCTTGCTTCGGTCGGTATCCAAACCAACACAGAGATAGGAATGGCGGGCGCGGATCTGTTCAACGAGTTGGAGGCGGGTCATTTCAGAATTCTTTAAAAAGGAGTTTCGGTTTGCAGGTGCTGCAAAATGAGTTGTTCGATCTCATCGCTGACCCACCGGTCTTCGATCCCGGGCTGCTGCATCACGCGCTGCATGATCGCTTCCTGCCGCAGGCTGTTCTGCAGGGCGGTGCTGTAGCGGATCTGTGGCGAGAAGGTCACCTGTGAGTAAGCAGGTATCCATTTGTCCGGGTGATGTTCGTGCAGGCGGGCTTCGATCTTCTTTTGCAGGAGGAATTTCGGGTCGGCGGTCTTTGCCCGCATCTCCACGAAATTGTTCACCGCCAGGTCCGCGATCGCATCCCCGTCCGGCTTGCGGAGCAACTGGAACTCCTTCAGGGTCTGCTCCCAGTTCTCGCCGTTTTTGATCATCAGTTCATTCAACACGCTGCAGTCCTCGAAGCCGGCATTCATCCCCTGTCCGAAGAAAGGAACGATGGCATGGGCCGCATCCCCGATCAGTGTGAACTTATCGTCCCGGATCCAGGGAAAACATTTCACCGTCACGAGCGAAGCGGTCGGGTGGTGAAAGAACTGGTGTTCCAGGTCGGGTACCAGTTCCACCACGTCGGGAAATGTGGCTTTGAAGAAGGCACGGACGGCCTCCCCGGTTTTCAGCTTTTCGAAGGACAGGTCTCCCTCGAAGGGGAAGAAGAGGGTGCCTGTGAACGTACCATCCGGGTTGGGGAGGGCGATCAGCATGTATTCCCGGCGTGGCCAGATATGTAGGGCATTCTTTTCGAGCAGGAATTGCCCGTCCGCGCCGGCGGGTATGGACAACTCTTTGTACCCGCAATCGATATAGTATTGATGATAGTCGAATTTGGGATGCTGGGTCATATGGGCCATGCGTGCAGCGGAATAGGCCCCGTCGGCGCCGAAGCAGAGGTCAAAGGACACCTGCTTTTCAGCGCCCTCCCGGTCGAGGAAGAGGATCTCGTTCTTCTTCCAGTCGATATGCTGGCAGCGATGATGAAACCGGATCTGTACGCCCTGCGCTTCGGCGAGGTTCATCAGCCGGATGTTCAGTTCCCGGCGGGAGACGGAATTGATGTACTGGCCTTCCTTCCCATAAGGCTGATAGGCCGTGGTGCCATCCAGGTTGTGAATGGAGCGCCCATGCATCGGTATGGCGATCTGCAGGACCTCGTCGGCAATGCCCACTTCCCGCAGGGCCTTGATACCCCGGTCGCTCAGGGCCAGGTTGATCGACCTTCCCGCCTCCACTTCTTCATCCCGCATATCGCCGCGGCGTTCATAAATGGTCACTTCGTAACCTTGTCGGCGCAGGTAGATCGCGAGCAGGGAACCGACCAGGCCGGCGCCGATGATGAGGATCTCTTTCTTTTTCATTGCTGCAGCATCGTTTTGAGCAGGTTGGCAAAATGCCAGATGTCTTCGAATTTATTGTAGAGGGGCACCGGTGCGATGCGGATCACGTTCGGCTCGCGCCAGTCGGCGATCACACCGGCTGCTGTCAGTTGCTCGAATATCACCCTTCCCCTTTCCTTCATGAGCATCGAAACCTGGCAGCCATGGCGTCCGGACTCGCGGGGTGTGATCACGTCGATAATGGGCTCCGGGTAAGTAGCATTGATCTCGTCGAGCAGGAAGAACAGGTAATCCGTGAGTTGGTTCGTTTTCGCTGCCAGCGCTTCCATCCCTGCCTGCTCAAACAGTACAAGGGCGGCCCTGTG
>CBHWDR010000633.1:0-2319 GCA_966112575.1 uncultured Chitinophagales bacterium | reverse complement strand
GGCCCGATGTGCTCGTGCTGGTCGACTATCCCGGCTTCAACCTGCGCATCGCCAAATGGGCGCACGAGCAGGGCATGAAAGTGATCTATTACATCTCACCCCAGGTCTGGGCCTGGAAGGAAGGGCGCGTGAAGTCGATCCGGAAGGTGGTGGACAAGATGCTGGTGATCCTGCCTTTTGAGAAAAGCTTCTATGCCGATAAATGGAAGTACGACGTGACCTATGTGGGCCATCCCCTCGCCCAGGTGGTGAACGATTTCCTGGCGGCGCATCCGCAGGCACCGGCAGAGGAACAGCCGGTCGTGGCCCTGCTACCCGGCAGCCGCAAGCAGGAGATCGCCAAAAAACTGCCCATCATGCTTGAGGCTTCGAAGGCCTTCCCCGGCTTCCGGTTCATCGTTGCCCAGGCGCCTTCACTCGAAGACAGCTTCTACCAGCCGTTTTTTGAGGGCTACCAGAATGTGGGCGCGGTGCGTAATGAGACCTATGCCCTGCTGGCCCGGTCAAAAGCAGCGTTGGTGACCTCGGGCACGGCCACCCTGGAAACCGCCCTTTTCGGCGTGCCGGAAGTGGTGTGCTACAAAGGCTCGAACATCTCCTACCAGATCGCCAGGCGGCTGATCAGCATCAAATACATCTCGCTCGTCAACCTGATCATGGACAAACCCGTGGTTACCGAGCTCATCCAGAACGAGCTGACGGTGGACAATGTGATCCGGGAATTGAAAGAGCTCCTGCACAACCCCGAGCGCATCCGCCGGGTTAAGGAGGATTATGCCGCCCTGCGCCAGTTGCTGCAGCAGGAAGAAAGCGCCTCAGCGCGCGCCGCCCAGGAAGTGGTGGGCTTTCTCCAGCAAAGAAAATGATTCATTTAATTCGGCGTGGTTCCTGCTTGAGGTTTTTTTAGATTAAGAGGCTTCCAGCCTTTGGCGACTTCTACTTCCTTCTAAGGCCGTCCTTGCGGGCACAGCGAAGCAAGAACACGGATTTCACGGATATAACAGATGAACACGGATGATATTTCCTCAGGTCGGAGCAGCTTTACTTGTTTAGCCTGTCTTTTGGCGCACGAACGGATGAAGCTTCGATTTGGCGGATTACACGGATCAATTTTCTATAATTGGAGCCGTTCTTATAGCCGTTGCGAGCTACTTCTGCTTCCTTCTATGAACGTCCTTGCGAGCGTGGCGAAGCAAAAAACGCAAAGACTTTTGTACGGGTCGCCTAAAGAAGTAGTGGGTTTCAGGGAGGTTGACCTTTTCCTCTGTTTATCATTCTGAGCGCGGAAAGACGCAAAGAGGTTCCCGCCTGGGCGGGAAGTAGAGGATCCTGCTTAACGAAGGAGAAGTGTGCTTCTCGCCTTGAAGCTCCTGTATTTCGTGGGCACTGGTGCCCACCTTCGCGGCCTTAGCGTCGGAGGGATAAGCAGAGGAACTGGCTGCCCCTTAACTAAAAGACTCGAGCACAGAAACGACCAAACCAAATTCTTTGCGTTAAAACCTACGCCAGTGCGGTCAAGGGAAAGCCCCCTACTTTCAGCGATCTACATTGCCAGCCAAAACCGGGCAACGCCTCAACGGCGCATCAGCTTTACCGCCAGGATCACCAGGCAAATGAGGAAGAGGATCAGGCTGAACCGGTTGATGCCATGCATATACTTCACCCACTGGGATTTGGGGCGGGAAGGGTCCGGCTTGCGGAGGTAGAGGTATTCGGCAACTTGCTTCAGAACGCGCATAAAAAAACTGTATCGTAAAGATACAGTTGGATCAAAAGAAGGTTGTCTTAAAGCTTATTTAAGGCGCGGGGTTCCGGCGGACCTTATCCTGCTTTTTTACCGAACCACGGATGTGATAGCTTTCCGGGCTCAGCTGCTGGGATGTGGTCTTGCGCGTCTTCCGCTTGCGCTTTTCGGCATCTTCGGTAGCGCCCCCGGCGGGATGCAATACCTGTTCAACGTACACGAGGAGATGGCGTAGATAATTGTGCATTTTCGATAGGATTTTAGGGTGGTTGGACTTCAATTTCGCTTAAAGGTTTTTCAATTGGATGTTAATGTCGGTTAGAACAAACATACTCCCTGATCGAGGTTCTTGCAAACCCAATTTCGATGAATGAGGAAGAATTTTAGTTTAATAAGCGGGCTCGGCTTTAGAGAAAGAACACGGATTGAACGGATAGGACGGATTTACACGAATTGTTTCTTGCTATTTGTTCGTGTTTGTTTGGAATGTCCTCTTGAGCTTGCCGGAGGAGGCTTCTTTTTTTGATAGCCGTCCTTGCGAGCGAAGCGAAGCAAATGCTAAGAGTTTTGGTTAC
>CBHWDR010000632.1:0-2321 GCA_966112575.1 uncultured Chitinophagales bacterium | reverse complement strand
CAGGTCGGCAATGGAGCGGTTCATGCCGGCAAAGATACAGGGAGGGTAAGGACCGGCGATTGACGTTCATCAGGCAGGGTGAAAAAAGAATCCCGACCTAAGGCCGGGATCTAAAACGAGTTAACGCAGTCGTTACAGTTTAGCGGAGAGCTCTTTACCGGCTTTGAAGCGGGCAACTTTGCGAGCTTTGATCTTGATCACTTCGCCAGTCTGCGGGTTGCGGCCGTTACGGGCAGCACGCTTGGAAACGGAGAAGGTACCGAAGCCAACGAGGGTAACTTTACCACCACCTTTCAGGGTCTTGGTAACTGCTTCTACGAAAGAATCCAGGGCTGCATTAGCCTGGGTCTTGGTTACACCAGCGTCGTCAGCGATCTTGTTGATCAGTTCAGCTTTGTTCATAGTTAGTTATTTAAAAGATTAAGCGGGACAAAAATAGAGGCTTTTTGTAACCGGCAAAATAATTTTCGTCATCAAAAAAGATTTTTTGAATTCGCTAAAACCCGCTATGGATAAGGGTTCCAGCGGAAATTTACGATACGTGTTTCCACGCATTGTGGATAACTCCTAGCCCGAAAGCCGCCATGGGCAAGGGTTTCAGGCCTTTAGCATGAAACCCTTTGTGGATAAGGCTTTCCGGCCAAAGCCTATACCACTTCCATCACGCTGCGGAAAGCGATGAAGCGGTTGCCCCATTTTGCGAAGGATTTATCGCGCAGGCCGGCAGCGTGCAGCTCGATGTAGCGATTGTAATCGGCTTTCGAAGGCGCTTCGTACTGGATCGCATAGGTAGGCCCTTCACTGTCGTCCACTTCGAGGAGGCGAACGATCCGCTGGCCGGTAAAGCAACCCGTAGCCAGCACTTCCGGAATGTGTTCCTGCTTCAGCCATGCAAGCCAGTCGGCCGCGATGGAAGCCTCCACCTTGATCGTCACATTATAGATAACAGCGGTCATGAGTTCGGTAGTTGGTTGGTTAGAGATGGGTTACAGTCCGTCGGCGTCCACTTCGCAGTAGATCGGGCAATGGTCGGAATGCTTCACGTCGGGGTAGATCTCGGCATCTTTCAGGTAAGGCCGCAGGGGTTCGGTTACCGAGATGTAATCGATCCGCCAGCCTTTGTTCTCCACGCGCACCGAAGGGAAACGCTGGCTCCACCAGCTGTAGCGATGGGGCTCGGGATGAAATTCGCGGAAAGTGTCGACCCAGCCATTGCCATAGAACTTGTCCATCCAGGCCCGCTCTTCGGGGAGGAAGCCGGAGGTGTTCTTATTGGTCTTCGGACTATGCAGGTCGATCTCCTGGTGCGCGATGTTGTAATCGCCGCAAAGCACGATGTTGGGATGGGTCTTGCGCAGCTCCTGCACATAGTCGTAGAACTCGTCGAGCCACTGGTACTTATAGGTCTGCCGGGCATCGCCGGTGGTGCCGGAGGGGAAGTAGGCGTTGATCAGGCGCAGCTTGCCGAAGTCGAGCTGGATCACGCGGCCTTCATCATCGCTCACCTGGTGGCCCGTGCCGCACTGTACATGGTCGGGATGGATCTTGGTAAAGACCGTTACGCCGCTATATCCTTTCTTCTGTGCGCAGAACCAGTGGTCGTTATATCCGAGGGTCCGGAAGAGCTGCGCGTCCACATCGCTCTCCTGGGATTTGTTCTCCTGGATACAGATCACATCGGCGGGATGGGTCTGCAGCCATTCCAAAAATCCCTTCTTGATCGCCGCGCGTATGCCATTGACATTGTAGCTGATGATCTTCATGGGGCGAAGATAGCCGGGCGCAGTGAGATGTGAAACGTGAGATGTGAAACTGCGCCCGTCTCACGTCTCACCTCTCTCGTCTCATGATTCCGCGTTATTTTTAACCCATGTCCCAGATCGATCCGATCATTCCGCCCAAGGAGCATGTGTACCTCGACGGGCCGAAGAGCCGCAGTTACGAGCTGAAGTTTGCTTGGAAAGTGTTCAAGCAATTCATCATGGGTTTCCGAAACCTGCATTTCGTTGGGCCCTGTGTGACGGTCTTCGGCTCCGCGCGTTTCAAGGAAGACAACGAATGGTATGTCGCCGCCCGCGAGTTCGGCAAGCGGATCGCGCAGTTGGGACTGACCACCATGACCGGCGGTGGCCCGGGGATCATGGAAGCGGCCAACCGGGGCGCATTTGAGGCCGGCGGCCGCTCGGTGGGTTGCAATATCGTGCTGCCCTTCGAGCAGGTGGGCAACAAGTATGTCGACACCTCCGTGACCTTCGAGCACTTCTTCGTGCGCAAGACCCTGCTCATCAAATATTCCTATGCCTTCATCATCCTGCCCGGCG
>CBHWDR010000631.1:0-2321 GCA_966112575.1 uncultured Chitinophagales bacterium | reverse complement strand
GCGCAACTCGAAGCGCATCGGGGATATCATTACGGAACTGCTCGATACCTCCCGGCCTACCGACCTTGTGTTCGACCGATGCGCCCTGCAGACCATCATGGATGAAAGTCTCAACGAGGCGATCGACCGCATCACGCTGCAGCATGTGAACATGCAGATCCGTTATTCCGATGAGCCCTGCTTTATCATGGCCAACAAGGAGAAGCTCAAGATCGCCTTCCTCAATATCATCATCAATGCTGTGGAAGCCGTGCCCGCGGGCACCGGCATGCTGGGCATCTCGATCGAGACCACGAAGGACCAGCATTCGGTAACGATCCGCGACAATGGATGCGGCATTCCCGAAGAGAATATCTCGCGGCTTTTCGAGCCTTATTTTACGTCGAAGCGAAATGGCATGGGACTGGGCCTCGCGGCTACCCTGAACATCCTGCAATCGCATAAGGCCACGATCGACGTGACCTCGGTGATCAAGCAGGGGACGACGTTCGTGATCACTTTTCCCGCAGCCTGAGTATGTAATGAGTAGGTAGTAAAAAAGGTCGCGCTATTCGAGCGAGAGCTTTCCTTTCTCCGATTCCTTATATCGATCGCCCTTGGCAACGGCTTTCAGCTGATGGAAGAACTGTCCCATGCGGCTGGTGGCATTGTTCCAGTACATGGCCGACTGTGTCTGTACTTTCAGGAGGCAGAGCTTGGGGTCTTCAATCCCTTCGGGGAACCATTGCTTCAGCTTGTCGTCCCACAGCTTTTCCATTTTCTTCGGGTCGATGATGAGGCTGCAGGTGCCCTTTACATCCACATAGATATTCTTGCCGGGATGGGAATAGATCAGGTGCACGATATTGTCTTTCGACACTTCCTGGATCGTCTTCGAAAATTCATTGGTAAAAAACCAGATATTTCCCTCTTCATCGATCTCGGAGGTATACATCGGGCGGGAGCTGAGTTCACCTTGCTCATCGGTGGTCGTGAACATGCAGATATGGACGTGTTTCGCCAGGTCATTCAGCTTCTGAATGGCTTCCTCGCTGTGGAGGCGGGTTTCGGGTGTATTCATAAATCGGTATTAGGTCGTGATCTTGTCGCGCGACTGGTGCATTCCGTAGAAGACCATGGAGCCGAATGCCGGTACGGCGATGACGGCGATGAGCCAGAATCGTTTTTGAAACGGTTTCAGATCCTTGCGTCCGGCCACGTCGATGATGCCCCAGATCCAGTGCACGCCGGCGAGCAGGCCGCCCCCGTAGAAGAAGTAGTCTGCTGCGCGCATGCCGCTTGATTTCATGGCGATACCAATGAACATAACGATGGCGCTGATAATGCCCAGGATAAAATTCGGATGCCGCAAATTTTTCATACCCACTGATTTAAGTCTTCAAAAGCAATTCCGCTCGATACTTCCAGAGCTTAAAATTCTATGCCATTTCATCGTCCCTGCCCGGAAAAAACATCGAGGTCGGGGTCGGTTTTCCCTTCGATCAGCGATGTGATCTGCTGGGCTGCAATAAGGCTGAAGGTGATCCCGTTGCCGCCGTATCCAAGGGCGATGTAAGCGTTCTTCCGCCGCTGCATCCGGCCGATGTACGGCAGCCCGGTTGGCGTGGTGGCAAAGCTGCCCGCCCAGGCAAAGTCCACCTGCAGCTCGATGTCGGGGAAGAGCCGCTGAAAGCGGGCGCGCAAGGCCCTGGTTTTTGCGGGCAGCCGGCGCAGTTGTTCCCGAAGCGGCAGGTAAGCCGTATCGGCGCCGCCAACCAGTACGCGGTGGTCGTCGGTCATGCGCAGGTAGAGATAGGGATCCGCTGTTTCCCAGATAAGGCAGTTGTCTTTCCAGAGCTGCCTTTCCTGCATGGGCTCACTCACGAAGGCGAAGGTGCAGCGCAGGTCTTCCCGGATGCTTTTGAAATAGTCGGATGATTCATAGCCGCAGGCATAGACGACATGGCGGGCGCGGATCTCCTGGCCTGATGCCGTGCGCAGGCGGACCTCTTCTTTGCCATAGTGCACCCGGGTAATTTCGGTGTGGTCATACACCTGGCTGCCCCGGCGTACGGCATCCTCCAGCAGCACATGCGTAAAGCGGTAAACATCCAGCTGGCCGGCTTCCTTCGTCCAGAGGGCAGCCGGCGCACGGAAGCCGAAGTCCGCTTCCAGTTTTTTCCGGTCGAGCAGGGCGACCTCGAAGCCCAGCGCTTCCCTTAATTCGAATTCCTGTTGCAACTGCCGGCCGTCGCGTTGTGAAGAAGCGTACTGCAGGCTGCAGCGGTCCTTGAAAAGCTCACCGGCGCCGAGGTATGCGCAGAGGTCTTTGAGCTCATGTA
>CBHWDR010000630.1:0-2327 GCA_966112575.1 uncultured Chitinophagales bacterium | reverse complement strand
GATCTTGGCGCCCATCGACCAGTTGGGATGCTGCAGCGCATGCTCGCGTTTCACATTCACGAGGTAGTTGGGCTTCTTGCCGAGGAAGGGGCCTCCCGAGGCGGTGAGGATCACTTTCTCGATCGGGTTGCGCGTCTCCCCTACGAGGCACTGGAAGATCGCCGAATGCTCGGAGTCGACCGGGATGATAGGCACGCGCCGGGCGATGGCCGTTTGCATGATGATGTCACCGGCAACCACCAGGGTCTCCTTGTTGGCGAGGCCGATCGCCTTGCCCGCGTTGATGGCATTGATGGTTGGCTTGAGGCCCGCATAGCCCACGATGGCCGCCAGCATCAGGTCGTACACATCCATCGACGCCACCTCTTCAAGAGCTTTCTCGCCCGCGAAGACTTTGACGTCTGTGGAAGCCAGCGCCTCTTTGACCTTGGCGTATTTCTTATCATCCCCCACCACTACGATATTGGGCCGGAACTTCAGCGCCTGTTCAATGAGGAGGTCATCATTGCCATTGCAGGTGAGCACTTCGGCAGAGAAGCGGTCGGGGTTGGCCTCGATCACTTCCAGGGCCTGCGTGCCGATGGAGCCGGTGGAACCGAAAATAGCAATGCGTTTTTGTGGAGCCGATTGATTCATAGTGGACTTAGGGAGACAAGTTAGTTATTAGAAAGGGAATAAGCAACGAAGCCCGCATCAGGAGGCGGCCTGCCGGCTGCCCGTCCATTGTTCCAGCGCGTCAACGAGCTTGCGGTCGTTGCTCAACCGCGGCACCTTGTTCTGTCCACCGAGCCTGCCCACCGACTTCATATAATCAATGAAGCCATTCTTGTTCACCACGGTGATGCGCAGGGGCTGGAGGATATTGCCGCGGATCAGGTCATCATAATAGATGTTGCGTTCGCGCAGGTTCCCGTCCACCCGCTCGGCAAAAGCCTGCAGCGATGCCGGCTCCTGCTCGAATTCGATAAACCACTCGTGGTAGCTCTTTCCTTCGCCTTGCTGGATCATGGGCGCTACGGTGAATTCGGTGATGCGCACGCCGCTTTCCCCGGCCGCCTGGAGCAAACTCTGTTCCACTTCTTCACCGATCAGGTGTTCGCCGAAGGCGGAGATGTAATGCTTGGTGCGCCCCGTGACCACGATGCGATAGGGATTGGTGGAGACGAACTTGATGGTATCCCCGATATTATAACCCCAGAGGCCTGCGTTGTTATTGATGATGAGGGCATAGTTCTCACCCACTTTCACATCATGCAGTGAAAGTCGCGTGGGGTTGGGATCGAAGATCTCCCCTGCCGGAACGAATTCGAAGAAGATGCCGCTGGCCGTATTGAGCAGGAGCCCGGGTTCGGTCTGCGTATCCTGGAAGGCGAAAAAGCCTTCCGAGGCCGGGAAGGTCTCGATATCGTCCACCTTGCCGCCGATGCTCTCGAACAGCTTCGCCCGGTAGGGCTGGAAATTCACGCCTCCATGAACGAGCACGGAGAAGTTGGGAAAGAGTTCCTTGATCTTCTTGCCGCTGCGTTCCGTGAGGCGGTCGAAATACATCTGCATCCAGGGCGGGATGCCCGAGATGAGGGTCATATCCTGGCTGATGGTCTCCTCCACGATGCGGTCGAGCTTGGTTTCCCAGTCCTCGATGCAGTTCGTTTCGTAGGAAGGCATCTGGTTGGTGCGGAGGTACTTGGGCACGTGATGGTTCACGATGCCGCTGAGGCGGCCGGTGGGGATGCCGCCGAGCCGTTCCAGTTCGGGCGATCCCGAAAGGAAGATCAGCTTGCCGTCGGCGAAGGCCGTATTGCCGGTCTCGGCCATATAGCAGAGCAGGGCGTTCCGGGCCGAGTTGATATGGTTGGGAATGGATTCCTTCGTGATGGGGATGTACTTCACCCCGGAGGTGGTGCCGGAGGTCTTGGCGAAGTAGATGGGCAGCCCTTTCCAGAGGATGTTGTGCTTGCCTTCCTTGATCTTCTCCACCCAGGGCTTGAGCGCCTCGTAGTCGCGGATGGGGATCGTCGCCTTGAAATCGCTGTAGTTGGACGCTTTATCCAGCCCGTGCTCCTTGCCGAATTCCGTAGTTTTGCCCACTTTCAGCAGGTCCCTGAGGATGGCCTCCTGGTCTTGCAGGGCGGTGGTCATTCCCTTGCGGATACGGGCATGGATATAGGAAGCAAAGGGTTTTGCGAGAAAAGATTTGAATTTCATGGCAGGCAAAAACGGGTTCGAAGATACGGATTCGCCGTTAAGGCCTTCCCAATTTGGCCGGGGCCGCAGACATTTTGTTGGCGGAAATGAAATTTAACCTTACCTTTGCCCACCTAATTTTT
>CBHWDR010000629.1:0-2328 GCA_966112575.1 uncultured Chitinophagales bacterium | reverse complement strand
GGCCGCAAGGTGATCATCGAATCCACCGTCGACATCCTCGACATTCTCATTACCGACGGAACGGGGAAGGTGCTGAAACGCCCTTCGCCCCAGCCGAAACCGGCGCCCCGGCCAACCAGCGGGAAACCAACAACAACACCGCTTCCACTGGACTTTGCGGAGTTCGCCAACGGCCTTTATCTCATCCGCTACCAGCTGCCCGACCGCTCCTGGGAGCGCCAGCCCGTGCGTATTGAAGCGGAGCAGAATTGAACGAAAATGACGAACAGGGGACCGACGACTTCCTCGCCCTACCCTGTTCGTCATTTCTATCTTCTTTTCTCCTTGCTCTTTACTCTTTATTCCTACCAGCCATCGCCATCAAGCATATTGCCCAGTCCACCGAGTACGCTGCCTTCATCTTTCCGCTGCACCGTGCCATAGGCCAGGATGCGGCTGGCGAGCCGGCTGACCGGCATGGTCTGCACCCACACGCGGCCGGGACCGCGCAACGTAGCGAAGAAGAGGCCTTCGCCGCCGAAGATGGTGTTCTTGATCCCACCCACGAACTGGATATCGTAATCACAGCTGGGTGTGAAGGCAACGATGCAACCCGTGTCGATCTTCAGCAATTCACATGGCTGCAGGGCGCGTTCGATGATATGGCCGCCTGCATGCACGAAAGCCATTCCATCACCTTCCAGTTTTTGCATGATAAAGCCTTCTCCGCCGAAAAGGCCGGTTCCCAGCTTGCGCTGGAACTCGATGCCGACCTGCACGCCTTTTGCCGCACAGAGAAAAGCATCTTTCTGGCAGATCATCTTGCCGCCGAGGCGGATCAGGTCGAGGGGAATGACCTTGCCGGGATAGGGGGATGCAAAGAACACCTTCCGCTTTCCGTGCCCCACGTTGGTGTATGTGGTCATGAACAGGCTCTCTCCGGTAAGCACGCGTTTTCCGGCCGACATCAGCTTCCCGAGAAAGCCTTTCTGCTGGCCTGTGCCATCGCCGAAAATGGTGGCCATCTCGATGCCGTCATCCATCATCATGAATGAGCCGCTTTCCGCAATGGCGGTTTCCTGGGGATCGAGCTCGATCTCCACACACTGCATTTCTTCACCGAAGATCCGGTAGTCGATTTCATGGGCGCGTTGGCCGTATCCGTTCATGGTTTGTAATTATTTGAAACGGCAAGCTAGGGAATTTTGGGAGTTTGCAAGTTCGCGGAATTTGCACGTTCAAAATTTCAAGGGTTCAAAAGTTCAATAGTTAGAAGCTCGTAGTTTTACGAATACACGCAACCATAAAACATCCTAACTTAACCGTAGCCGGTATCCGCTGAACCAGTTGGCAAAGAATTTGTCTTAGTTAAGAAAACAGATCGGATATGTGGCTGACAGAAACAACGGATTACCTGGTACGAAATGCGAATGAGGTCTGCTTCTCTGCGGCCATGCTGGTGTCCTTTCTTTTCTACAAACAATACAAGCGCTACGAGGAAGAAGCCGAACGGGAAGAACTGATCGATAATTTCCTGCGCGACAAATCTTCGAAGCAGGCCCTTCAGCAATAACACGATCACTCGTATTCATCATCGCACGAACATGCTAAATCATTTTCAGAGAAACATTCCGGCCTGGTCTTCCAATCCGTGAAATCCTTTTAATCTTTTCAATCCGTGTTTAAATAAATAGTCCCGGTACCTGCGTACCGGGACTTCCTTTCTACGAGTGATCTCCTTTCTTGTTATGGGTTCTTCTGTCGTTTATGCACTATGCCTCGGCGGCGCCGGCTTGAGGGTTCCGTTCCACACCTTTCTTCCCTGAATGCGGCGTACGAGGTACATCACGCCCACAAAAATGAAATAGAAGGGTCCGAGGAAGCCCAGCAGGGCGATGAACTTCGTTCCGTAGAACTTGGTCATCGGACGGCGCAGGCGCTCCGAGATCAGGTACATGCTCGGCACCATCACCAGGGTAAGGAAGAAGGCGAAGATGAGACCGAAGATGATGGTCCAGCTCAGCGGGCCCCAGAACACAACCGAGTCGCCGCCAAAGAAGATGTGCGGGTTCCAGGTGGTGAGGAGCGAAGCGAAGTCGATATTGAAACCTACGGCCAGTGGCAGCAGTCCAAGGATGGTGGCCACAGCCGTGAGCAGCACCGGGATGATACGGATCTTGCCCGCCTGGATCGTTGCCTGTCGCGTGCGGATACCGCGTCCCCGCAGCTCGTCGGTGAACTCGATGAGCAGGATACCGTTCTTGATCACGATACCGGCCAGTCCTACGATACCCACACCCAGCATGATCGAGGCGATGGTCATGCCTGTTACGGCGTAGCCGATCAGTA
>CBHWDR010000628.1:0-2338 GCA_966112575.1 uncultured Chitinophagales bacterium | reverse complement strand
CCTCAAGGAACCGATCGCCGCCAAAGGGCCCCGCCTCAGCTGCGAGCTCTCCCTCCCCGGCCGCTTCATCGTACTCACCCCATTCAACGACATCGTAGCCGTATCCCGCAAGATCCACTCTGCCGAAGAGCGCAAGCGCCTCCAGCGGATCGTGGAATCCATCAAGCCGAAGAACTTCGGCGTGATCGTGCGTACCGCGGCCGAAGGAAAGAATACGGCCGAGCTGCATGAAGACCTCTCCGAGCTCACCGCGATGTGGAAGAGCATCCAGCAGAACCTGCGCGGCGCCGTGGCTCCCACCAAGATCCTCAGCGAGCAGACCAAGACCACGTCCATCCTGCGCGACCTGCTGAACGAAGATTTCAACCGCATCGTCACCAACGACAAAACGATCTATGCCGATGCCAAGAACTATATCCAGCGCATCGCCCCGGAAAAAGCCGAGATCGTGGCCTTCCACAGCAACGGATCGCACATCTTCGACCAGTTCGGCATTACCAAGCAGGTGAAAGGCTCGTTCGGCAAAACGGTCAACCTCAACTCCGGCGCCTACCTCATCATTGAGCATACCGAGGCCCTGCACGTGATCGATGTGAACTCGGGCTACAAGAGCGTGAGCAACAACCAGGAGCAGAACGCCCTCGAGACCAACCTCGAGGCAGCCGAAGAGATCGCCCGCCAGCTGCGCCTGCGCGATATCGGCGGCATCATCGTGATCGACTTCATCGACATGAAGCTGCCCGAGAACAAGAAGAAGCTGCTGGAGCGCATGGAGCATTTCATGGCTACCGACCGCGCCAAACATGCCGTTCTGCCCATTTCCAAGTTCGGGATCATGCAAGTCACCCGCCAGCGCATGAAGCCGGAGATGAACATCAACACCCAGGAGGTCTGCCCTACCTGCAACGGCACCGGGAAGATCGCCTCCACGCTCATCCTCGAAGACGAGATCGAAAAGAACCTCAACTACCTGTTTACCCACAAGCACAAGAACCTCACCCTTGTGGTGCACCCGATCGTGCATGCCTACCTCACCAAGGGCTGGCTCTGGTCGAAGGCGGCCAAGTGGAAGCGCAAGTACAAGGAAAATGTTACGGTGAAGACCGACACGGCCTACCACCTCACCGAATTCCGCTTCTTCGACGCCAACGGCGAGGAGATCAAGATGTAAGCAGAAAGCAGATCCCGACTAGTCGGGAAGCAGAAAGCAGACAGGAGGAAGGAGACATGAGTGGAGAGACATGAGACCGGAGATAAAGACATGTTTTCCTACGCTAGCAATAAAAAATGCCCCTTATGGGGCATTTTTTATTGATTAGATAATTGGTGATCAGCGCATAAATAATTTTCCAACTCTTCCCTTCTCCTATCTCCTGTCTCTGTCCGCTGAAGCCCTGCCGGCAGGCTCTGGCGAAGGCGGGCTCCTCCCTCATCCCGACTCGTCGGGACTCCTGTCTCTTCTCTGCTTTCCCCTGCGGGCTGGCCGGCCTCTGCTCTCTCCTTCCTCACTCCCGGTCCCGGCTGCCCATGAAGATCATCACGTACTGAAGGAGGTTGACCACGGCGGCCAGGGCGGCAACCACATAGGTCATGGCAGCCCATTTCAGGGCGTCCTTGGCCTTGGGGTACTCGCGCTCATTGGTCACCCGGCTGGTCTGCAACCAGGCCAGGGCTCTCCGGCTGGCATCGAACTCAACCGGCAGGGTAATGACCGAGAAAACTACCGTAACTGCCAGTAAACCAATACCGATGAGCAAAAGGGTGGAATTGCCCGATGCCGCAAGCAGAACGCCAATGATAAGGATCCACTGCACGATCGAGGCCGAGAACTGAACGGCCGGAACCAATTTGGAACGGAGATTCAGCCAGGCATAGGCCTGGGCATGCTGCAGGGCGTGGCCTGTTTCATGGGCGGCAACGGCGGCAGCCGACACGGTGGCGCCGTTATAAACTTCCGGGCTCAGATTAATTGTTTTCTTCATAGGATCGTAATGATCGCTTAGAAAACCGTTCACGGAAATGATCTGAACATCATAAATCCCGTTGTCCCGGAGCATTTTATCGGCAATTTCCCGACCGGTTAGCCCGCTTGCCAGGGGAATTTTGCCGTAGGCGGCGAACTTCCGCTTGAGGATCATCGAAACCACCAGGCTGATCCCTATGAAGAGTATGGAAACAAAGAAAATGGATGGTGTCATTCTACGAAATATTTATATATCGAAGTATCAAATCCCCGTCCAAATCGGCGCTCCTACGTTTTTGGCAGACGGGGCCAGTTTCACCCCGATTATATGACAGTTTAGCAGCACCCGCCTAACCCCAAAAAATTAGAGAGAAG
>CBHWDR010000627.1:0-2371 GCA_966112575.1 uncultured Chitinophagales bacterium | reverse complement strand
GACTGACATAACGTTGTCAGTGGGTGGTTTTTCCTTTGTGGAATAAACCAATGAACCATGACACTTATTGAATCTTTTCAGCAGGAACTCGAGAACGAAGCACTGACCACCCGCAAGATGCTGCAGCGGGTGCCGATGGACCAGCTTACCTGGAAGCCCCATCCCAAATCCATGACCATGGCCGCACTGGTGGGACATGTGGCCGAGCTGCCTTCCTGGATCGCGATGGCGGTGGATACCGACGAACTCGACTTCGCAGCCAACCCCTATGCACCGCCGGTGTTCACGACCACCGAAGAGCTGCTGGCGCTTTTTGAGCAGATGATGGAACAGGGACGTAAGGCACTGCAGCGCGCCACACCCGAATTGCTCGAACAACCCTGGACCCTTCGCCAGGGCGAGGCCATCTTCCTCACCGATCCAAAACGTGAGGTGATCCGCATGTCGCTCTCCCAGACCATTCACCACCGCGCGCAACTGGGCGTTTACCTCCGCCTGCTGAACATCCCCATCCCCGGCTCTTATGGCCCCAGCGCCGATGAGAACGAGTTCGGCTATGTGGAGGCGGATGCTGCCAATTGAGAAGAGAAGGAACGCGGATCGAAGGAATAAAACGAATTTTCACGGATACGATGTGCTTGGGCAAGTTCGTCGGGCGTCATTGCGAAGCGAAGCAAGAACGCAGATTTATATGATTTGCAAGATTGTTAGGATAAATGCCCTAAGCCGGTCATTAGTTTAGGAAAAGTGGAAGGAAGTTAGGGTGTCCAGCCTCAAGTAATTCCAAAAAATCCGTGTTCATCCGTCCCATCCGTTCGATCCGTGTTCTTTCTCTAAAAAACCCGAAGGCTAGATGTCCTCCACACTCACCACAGCATCGATATTGATCGGGCCGTAGATATGCGGGAATTCCTCGCCCACGGAGGGCGCAAGGTCATACTGGTGCCGGGAGCTCAGCTTTTCGGTATCCAGTGTGAGCTTCACCCGGTTGGGCACGCCCGCGAAATAGCGCTTCAGCACGCCTTCCACCTGGGTCTCGAGGCTGCAATGTATAAAGCCCTCGGTTTCCAGGGAAGGAGCCACATAGAAGCCCTGCTGCTTTGCGGCTTCCCATTCGCCGCGGGTGGTGACGTGGTAGATGATCATGGGCTTGGGACAGTTTAAATGTTCCAAAGTTCAAGAGTTTAAACGTTAGTGCCAAAAAGCCTTCAAGGCCATTCAACCAATGGTAGCACGAGATCCAGTATAGGTATTCTGCAATTCTTTGACCCTTGAATTTTCGAAGCCTTAACTCGCAAACTTCGCGAACTCTTGAACTCTTGAACTCTTAAACCTTTGAACTTTTACACCCTCTTCCCATCGATCTCCACCACCAGCTCCTGTCCCGGCCAGGCGCCGAGGACCTCGTTCACTTTTTTGAAGCGGTAGACAAAAATGTCGCGGAGCTTGCCGCGGACGAAGGGATGCGCCAGGTTGCCGAGGCCGCGCAGGGGAAGCTGGTAATGTACGAGGTCGGTCATCTCCACGCCGCCTTCGATGGGCTGGAAGTGGTGCTGGTGGTGCCAGAGGGCATAGGGCCCGCGTCGCTGCTCGTCCACGAAGAATTTGCCGGGCTCCACATGCGTGATCTCGGTCATCCAGAAAAGCGGGATGCCGAGGAGGGGCTTCACCTTGTAGGTCATCACCTGGCCGGCGTAGGTCTCGGACCCATAGACTTCGTTGGTAACCTTGAGGTTCAGCTCCGGCGGCGTCACCTGGAGCAGGTTCCGGGGATCGGAGAAGAATTTCCAAACCGCTTCCAGCGGGAGCGGGATCTTTTGCACGCTTTTCAGCAGATGGACGGATGACATGACTTTATAACAGTGAAAGGGCCGAAAGGTTCGTATCAGGGTTTCAGGAGCAAGAGAAGCGAAAGTGCCAAGGCTCCGAGAATGGTTGTCACCCGAAGCACGCCATTGACACGATAAACCGCACGGATATGCTTGCGGTTCAACGCATATAGCACCGAGCCATATGCGATGAAAGTCACGAGCAGGATCGTTGGATCAGGCAAGGGCTGCCGAAACCATTCTTGCCGGTGGGCGAGCATCCAGATCGTCATGAATACGCCACTCACCAAGGAGAACGTGCACCAAAGACTCAGGATAACCCATCCCATTGGATCGCGTTTGTGGAAAAAATAAAGAGCAGGTGGTACAAGGATCAGCGGCCATAAAATGAGGATCGTTGTTTTGTCAAGTTGCCACTTGTCCGGCTCGAAGAGCAGTGTATTTCTTGAAAGGTATTCGAATAGAAGAATGAAGAACGAACTCACCCGGATCATCAGCAGGTCGCGCTCCAGGCCCTCGCGGTGGAAGGGGTTGAAGCGGTC
>CBHWDR010000626.1:0-2374 GCA_966112575.1 uncultured Chitinophagales bacterium | reverse complement strand
GGCTTGCCACACGTCGGCGGGGATCTCCTGGGGGATCTGGAAGCCCTTGGCGGGGTAGATGCGGATACGTTGCAGGTCGCCTACCATGATCTGGATGACCTTATCGATGCCCATCTGCCCGGCATAGTCTGCGAAAGAAACCTGGGGCGAGGTAACGGTCAGCGTCTTCTCCGGCCAGTGTTTTTTGAAGGTGGCGTAGCTCCGCCGCTCCATGTAGGGCTTTTGAACCACGATGAAGCTTTGGGGATCCTTTCCCGCTGCGCGCAGTACCGCAGCCGTAAAAAGGATGTTCTCACCGGTATTGGTCGAGCGGTTCTCAATGATCATCGCCGAACGGGGCACACCCATACCCTCAGCGATCCGGGCAAAACGATCCGCCTCCGCCTCGGGCCACTCGCCCTGGGTGAGCCGGCCCAATCCGCCCGAAAAAATAAGCATCGGTGCCCAGCCCTGGAGGTAGAGCACCGCACCCCGCACGGCCACGGATTCATCATGCGAGCCCAGAACGAGGATGGCATCGGACTTCACCAGTTGCTGATTCATATGGTGATAATCCCAGACCCGCTGTGCCGCCTCCAGTATTTGCGCCTTCATGCTCCGAATATCGGACGGTAAAGGCAGATAAGATCTTTTGGGCGGGTGAACCACAGAGTCACGAAGGCACAGAGCGGCACGGAGGTTTTTTAATGCCAAGACGCAAGGGCGCAAATAGTGACGAGGCTGAATGCTGGGTTTCCTCTTAACCGCAGGCTTTTCTGCCTCCCTCTCCGACTAAAAGGCATCAACTCCCAACTCTTGAAAGACCTCACCCCCAAGCGCTTCGCGCGTACCCTTCGCTTCGCTCGTGTACCTCTCCCAGTCCTGCGCCATAGGCTTCGGCCGGCGGTGCAAGGAGAGGGGAGTAGATCAAGGGGAGATCCGGCCGACTCTTAAACTCTTGAACTTTTGAACTCTTAAACTCCGCAAACCTCGCAAACCTCGCAAACTCCGCGAACCCTAACTCTCCTCCTGGAAGTAGATCTTGTAATATTTACGCCCATCGGCGTCCGTGCCGCGCTCGATCATGTCGGTGCGGCCATGGATATAGATGTGGAAGTTCTTGTCGAGCTTCAGCACGCTCTTGTAGATCCGGCTTTGTTTTTTCACCGCGTCGGGTGAGATATCGAAGGAGGCGGCGATGTCGTAATCGGTATTCTCCACATAGCGGGAGCCGAAGCGCCGGAAGGAATCGATGACCTCCTCATTTTGGAAGACCTCGTTCTGGAATTGCTCAATATCAAACGACTCGTTGGCCTTGAAGTAGTCGATCGACTTGTTGAGGAGCTCGACCTGCTCGGTCCGCGGCACTTTCAGCTCGGTCTCCAGCTGGTCGGTGATGAACTGCTTGGTGAGCGTAAGGAAATGCGCGGTATGATGGAATTCATTCTTCTGCGGCGTTACGTTGAGGAATTTCTCCTTCCAGTATTGCGCCTCTTCCCCACGGTTCTGGTTGTCGAAGAGATACACGTCGTAGCCTTCTTCCTCATTGCGGTCGATAATGAGGCAACCCTTGTCGATCTTGCTTACCTCCACCCCTTCGGTCATGGTGAGGTCGAGTTGCCCACCCGATTGCCGGACATCGAGGAAAAAGGATTTGTTCTCCGTCTTGAACAGCCCGATCGCCTTGTGCATCCGGCTTTCCACCGGCAGGCCCTCGAAATAGGCCACGTAAAATTCGCCCCCCTTCACCTTGGGGTGGGTCGACTGCTCGTACAGCTGCCGCGCCATGGATGCGGAAACATCCACGAAGGACCCGGCATCGCCGAACAGCTGAAGGCAGGATTGATAAAGCTCATTGAACTGCAGCGAGGAGGCATGCTGGAAGGCATAGGTCTCATGGTTGCTCTGGAAGCGCTTCAGGAGGTTGTCTTTCAGGATGGACAGGGCCTCCTCCTCCAGCTCGGCCGGCTCTTTCGAGAGGTAGACCGGGTCCAGGTTATTCTTCGAGCCCACATAGTGGACGATCAGTTGCTTCAGGATGACAGTTTCCAGATTCATGGGGCGGCAAATAAACGCAGATTATAGAGATAAACCGGATTTCGCTGATGGAAGCTCCATACGCCGGTTACAAAGCCCTTAATTAAAAACAGACCAGACCCACCCGTTGCGAGACCCTCTGCGAAATCCCTTAAATCTGCGTCCTCCCATCCCTTTTATCCACATTTTTTCGGAAAACGTAGTTTTCCTATTGCAGAACCCGGAAAGCCCTAGTATTTTCGTCTCGGTTTTTCATCGGGTATGGGAGTTTATTCGGGGCAGGATTTCTATCCAGCCGTTTTTTTATTTAGGTTTAGGCTGGTTAGCTGGGATTTCGCGGTGGGGATCGCGGGTGGGG
>CBHWDR010000625.1:0-2384 GCA_966112575.1 uncultured Chitinophagales bacterium | reverse complement strand
GGTGCATTTTATCAAACCAGAAAGCACTGTTCAGTTCTGCCTCGTGGCGCTCGTAGCCAAACAGCAGGTAGAAGGAATCGCTCCACCAGAATTGGTTGTTCACCAGGTCCCAGTCCCAGATCGCATCGTTGGTGGTGCTGGCAATGAGGCGGAAACGCTCTTCGCTTTGCGACAGCTCAAACGTGCGTTCCTTCACTTTTTCTTCCAGCTCGGCGTTCAGGTTGCGGTAGTTCTCCTTCACGCGCATCAGCTCGTGGTAGTTCAACCGGAACTTCTCTTCCGCCCGTTTTTTCTCGTTGATATTCGTGATCGTCATTACCACTCCTTCACCCATCTGGTTCACCACCAGATCGAACCATTGGAGGTTCTCGCCAACTTTCAGCTGCAGTTCGGAGCGGAGGGGCTCGCCATTCTCGGCAACAAGGAATACGCGGTCGAGTACCTGGGGCGGCAGCAGGTCGCGGAAAGATCGCTTCAGAGTATCGTTGAGATAGGCCGATGCCGGCTTGCCCAGCAACTCGTCGGAGCGATGGTTGGCCGCGAGCCATTTCAGGTCCACGATGCGCCCCCGCTCGTCACGGATCGCCTTGAGCGCCATGATCGCGCTCAGCGAAGAGTTGAACACACCACTGATGATGTTGTCCAGCTCCTTCATGTGGTTGATGTCGATGAAGGTGACCACCACCCCATCGCGCTTCTTGTCCTGGCGCACATAGGGAAGGATGCGCATAAGGCAGACCGTGCCGTTGCTGAGCTGCACTTCGCGTTCCAGCTGGTCTTCCTTGCGGAGCACCTGCTGGATATCCTGCATCAGGCTATTATTGAGAATATTGGTCGAGATATGATCGATCGGCCGGCCGATATCGCTTTCGATCAGGTTGATCATGCGCACGGCCACCGGGTTGAACTTCCGGATCCGAAGATCATTGTCCACGAACACCTGCGCGATATCCGTACTCCGGAAATAGTTGTTCAGGTCGTCGTTCAGCTCGATCAGCTCCCGGATGCGCAGCTGGTGCTCCGTGTTGAGTGTATGCAATTCCTCGTTGAGCGACTGCAGCTCTTCGTTGGAACTCTGCAGCTCTTCATTGGCCGAAAGCAACTCTTCATTACTGGACTGCAATTCTTCATTCGCAGTTTCCAGGCTTTCGATCGCCATCTGTAGGTTGGCTCTTGTCTCCTTCAGCTCCTCTTCGAGCTCGGTGATATAGGCGTTGGACTCAGGCGAGTTCTCGGGAACAAATTCGGCTGACGAACGGGAACTGTGTGCTTCCTGCGTATCTCCGAAAACGATCATCATAAAACCCTCATGGGCTGCGGGGCGGACGAAGAGGTTCACCAGCCGGTCGCCCTCGGGCGTGGTCACGCGAACATGGTTCAGCGTCACCTTGGTATTTTCCTTGACCGATTTGCGGATGGCGGCGTTGAGCGCCACTGCCAGGTCCCCGCTCACCATTTTCAGGATCTGCAGGTTGGCGATGCGGTCGGGCAGGGACAGGTACTTGCGGAAATTGCCTACCGCTTCCTTGATCTCGAAATTGGCGTCGATATAAACCGCCGCAAATCCATACTCCTCAGTGAGCAGGCTGCGGAAATAATCGTGTAGTTCTTTGTTGATATTGGCCTCCCGCACGGGTGCGAACCGGGGATCGGACAACTGGCGGACCCGGAAGCCCTGGGTGGAAGGAAAGCGCTCGGGATTGTAGCGGCTATCGTTGGAGACCTTGCGGAAGATCTTCCACTTGCCATTGATCTCGGCAAATCCCTCGCGTACCGACGCGGGAATCTCGCTGGGGCCAAGGAACAGGCAGCCACCCGTGTTGAGGGAGAACTGAAGGGTGGACAGCACCTTACGCTGGAGGATCACGTTCATGTAGATGAGCATGTTCCGGCAAGTGATCACGTCGTTCTTGATGAAAGGCGGATCTTTCAGGATGTTGTGGCGCGCGAACACGATCTGTTTGCGCATATTGGGATGCACCAGCATCTGGTTGCCCTGGCGAATGAAATACCGCCGCACCAGGTGCTCGTCGATCTCCTCCACCGAAGCCGCGGGATAGGTGCCTTTAGAGGCGAACTCGATCGAATCGATATCGAGGTCCGTGGCGAAGATCTTCACTTCGAGGGGCTTGCCCATCTGCAGCAGGAGGTCGTCTACCATCATGGCCATGGAATAGGCCTCCTCACCCGTGCTGCAGGCCGTGACCCAGATCTTCAGCACGTCATTGTCGGCCTTCGAGCGGATGATCTCCGGCAACACTTCGTTGCGCATGATGTCGAAAGCCGCGCGGTCGCGGTAGAACTTGGTCACCCCGATCAGGAATTCCTTTCCCAGGGCCCGGCATTCCTCCGACGACTCTTTGAGGAACTCGATATAGTCGGTG
>CBHWDR010000624.1:0-2391 GCA_966112575.1 uncultured Chitinophagales bacterium | reverse complement strand
CGCTTGCACGGGTCATGAACGGCCTCGGCCGTAGACGCTAACCTTGTGGTATCAAACGCATCATCATGAAAAAAATTCTACTTCTGTTCGACGGCCCCAATTTTTCCGAAGGCGCTTTCCAGTATGTGCAGCACCTGCACCGCCTGAGCCCTGTGTTGGTTACCGGTGTATTCTTTCCGCAACCAACGGCGGCGGGTTTATGGAGCTATCCTGCAGGTGTGCCCGCAGCCGTTCTGAACGGGGCGGAAGAGACCGATATCGATACCAGCGCGGCCAATGCCGACCGGTTCGCACGGCTTTGTTCCGAGAACGGTATGAAGTGCGTGGTGCGAAATGATCGCGCCATCTTCGGGGTGAACGAGCTGAAAAAAGAAAGCCGGTTTGCCGACCTGCTGGTGATCGGCGGAGAGACGTTCTACCGCAACTGGGATAATTCGGAAGAATACCTCAAGTCGGTGCTCGAACAAGCAGAGTGCCCGGTGATCGTGGTGCCGGAAGAAGGCTATTTCCCCGAGACAAATATTCTTTCCTATGATGGTTCGGCTTCGGCGATCTATGCGATCAAGCAATATGCCTACCTCTTTCCCGAGCTGGTCAACCGTCCGACCCTGCTCGTGTACCTGGAGCGCGACAATGAGTCCATTCCTGAGAAAGAGCGCATCGAGGAACTGGCCCGGCAGCATTTTCCGCAACTGAGCCTGATCCGCGTCGACAGCGACCGGCGCGATTTCTTCAAGTCCTGGATCTCGGATAAGGAGAAGGGCGTGTTGATCAGCGGCGCTTTCGGCCGATCGGCGGTTTCGCAGTTCTTCCGGAAAAGTTTCATCAGCGATTTGCTCCAGGAGCACCGGCTGCCGATCTTCATTGCTCATAAATGATCGCAATGACGAAAGAAGAGATCCAGTCACTCCTGGAAACCGAGAACGACCGTATGCAGCAACTCAACCAGATCGTGCTTCGATCGATCGAAGAAGAGAAGCTGCTTTCCCAGAAGATCTACGATTTTGAAGACCGCAATCCGCCTTTCGCCAGCCGCGTGGCTGACCTGGTTGCTTCGTTTGGCGGAAGCTGGAGGTTCATTATCTTTTTCGCCTTCTTTATGCTGCTCTGGATCGGTGTGAACCTGTACTTGCTGGATCGTCCTTTTGATCCCTATCCCTTTATCCTGCTGAACCTCATCCTGTCCACCATCGCGGCCCTGCAGGCACCGATCATCATGATGAGCCAGAACCGTAAAGAAGAAAAAGACCGAGAACGCGCAGTGAATGATTACCTCGTGAATCTGAAATCCGAGATCGAGATCCGCAACCTGCACCAGAAGATCGACCTGCTGATGTCGGAACAGATGAAAACCCTCTTCCAGATCCAGAAGGCCCAGATCGAATGGATGGAAGAGATCCGCGCGCAACTCGATAAGCGGATCGAGCCCTAGGCTTCGTGTACGATCCAAATACAGAAAATGAGCTTCCCCGGAAGCTCATTTTCGTTTTCCATTCCTGGATGATTCAGGTTGGCACATCTTAGAATCGTTCCATACTCGTTCTCCCTGCTCAATACCCTTCCGGTTCTTCTTCCTCGCCTGCGCTGCCGGTCACTTCTTCGGGCTCGCTCAACTGCTCGGCGCCGGCAAAGCTCTGGTTCGCGGGAATGGGCGTCCAGGTACGATCCTGCCGCAGGTAGAACTCCACCACCAGGCCGTATTGCTGGTGCAACAGGTCCCGCGTGGCGCCGGCCAGGTGCCAGGACTTTACATCCACGATACCCGAATCATGCCCCCGGGTCAACTCGCGGAGCAAACTCTGGTCGGGGGCAGGATGGCCGTTCCGGTAGGCTTTCATGCCGGTAAAGACCTGCATGCGGAGGGTAGGATGGCATTCTTCAAAATGTTCTTTCAGATCACCGATGGATAGGTTGGGCTCGATGTGCAACAGCATGATGAGGATTATACTGCGAAGATGCATGCCCACCGGTGCATCGCTCCTGACCCTGCTCATTCCCATGCGTGAATGGCATCAACTCCGGCGCTCCTGATAAAGATCAGGCTCATTGCTGCCGCAGGTCATAGGAATCATGCGGAAATAACGGGAAACTTTACACTTGTATTTATTCACCCTAAATCTGCGGTCATGCTGCTTCAAATCACGCCCCAGCTGACGATCCGCGACCTGAACAAAGCGTTCAGTGCTGCTTACCCTTACCTGAAGCTGGAATTCTTCAACCGGAAACACGAAAAAGGCGAGGGTTCTGCCGGGAAGGCGATCGATCATCGTTGCCGCTTGGACGAATTGAATCCCGAGCTGAAGAAAGGTGCGATCCATTTGCGCCCAGAGGACCCGGTAGGCGACGTGGAACAACGGTTCCGCGAGGGATTCGGGCTCTCCGTGCAGGTCT
>CBHWDR010000623.1:0-2393 GCA_966112575.1 uncultured Chitinophagales bacterium | reverse complement strand
TGGCCTGGGGAAGGCGGCGGGAAAGACAAAGAAAGCAACTGCAGTTTCGAAGACCAAGACTGCATCGGCAAAGAAGGCAGCACCGGCAAAGAAGGCAGCTGCAAAAAAAGGAAAGCCCGACATCAAGGCCCTGCTCGGCAATTCGGCCAAGGGAGCCCGCAAGGCAGCCATGCCCCGGGAGCTGGTGCCCATGCTGGCGACGCTGATCGATGAGCCCTTCGACAGTGAGGACTGGATCTTCGAGATCAAATGGGATGGTTACCGGGCCGTGGGATTTGCCGAGGGAAAGAAAACGGAACTCATCTCGCGCAACCTGCAGTCCTTCACCGAGAAGTATGCGCCCGTAACCGAGGCGCTGGCGGCCCTGGGTGTTCGGGCCGTATTCGACGGAGAGATCATTGCTGTGAATGACCAGGGGCTGGCCGTCTTCCAATCCTTGCAGAACTGGCAGAATACACCGGTACACCTGCAGTACTCCATCTTCGACATCCTCTGGCTGGAAGGCTACGACCTTACCCGTTTGCCCCTGGTGGAACGGAAGCGCATTCTCGAAGCCGTTCTGCCGAAGGAGGATGCGGTGCTTCGGTACAGCGGTCATGTGGTTGGTCGGGGAAAAGAATTCTTCCAGGCTGCGATCGACCAGGGGCTGGAAGGCGTGATGGCGAAACGGGGTTCAAGCACTTACGAGATCGGACAGCGCACCGACAACTGGGCGAAAGTAAAAGTCAACCTGCGGCAGGAAGTGGTGATCGTTGGTTATACCGAGCCACGCAATTCCCGCAAGTTCTTCGGCTCCCTGCTGCTGGGTCTTTACGAAGGAAATGAGCTCGTGTATATCGGCCATACCGGCAGCGGCTTCAATACGAAGAGCCTGGAGGCGATCTATAAGAAGATGCAGCCACTGGTGGTGAAGACCTGTCCCTTTGCCAAATGTCCCAAAGGCAATATGCCCGTGACCTGGGTGAAGCCGAAGCTGGTCTGCGAGATCAAGTTCACCGAGTGGACCAAGGACCGCATGGCGCGTCATCCCATCTTCATGGGCCTGCGCGTGGATAAGAAAGCGAAGGAAGCAAAGTTTGAGAAGGCCGTGACGATGAAGGAGCTGGGAAGGAAGTAGGCAGTGGGCAGTGGTGAATAGGCAGTAGGCAATAGTGAGTAGGCAGTAGGGAATAATCACCCGCTCCCGAGCGCAGGGATCAGCTAACGGGAGAATTAAAACATATACGATGGCAAAAGCAGTGAAGAAGGCAGCGCCGAAAAAAGCGGCAGCAAAAAAAGCAACGGGAAAAAAAGCAGCGCCTAAAAAAACGGCGGTGAAGAAATCGGCACCAAAGAAAGCGGCGACGAAGAAGGCCCTGCCTTTACTGGACCTGTCGGCTGCCGATGAGCAGGTGCTTGTGTTCAATGGCCAGGAGCTGAAGCTGACGAACCTGGCCAAGCCGTATTGGAAAAAGGAAGGGTTCAGCAAAGGCGATATGCTCAACTATTATCTGCAGATTGCACCCTACATCTTGCCATATATGCTCGACCGGCCGCAGTCGCTCAACCGCCATCCCAACGGGATCGAGGGGCCGAACTTCTTCCAGAAAGATGTGGAAGGCAAAGTGCCGGAATGGATGCAGACCCACCGCGATTTTTCCGAGTCGACCAATGAAGATGTGAACTACCTCGTGTGCAGCAATGAGGCCACACTGATCTACATGGCCAACCTGGGCTGCATCGAGATGCATCCTTGGCATTCGCGTACCGGAAGCTGGCAGAACCCCGACTGGTGCCTCATCGACCTGGATCCCGACAAGGGCAATACCTTCGAGCAGGTGATGGATGTGGCCCGGCTGGTGAAGCGGGTCCTCGATTCGATCGGGGCCGATGCCTACTGCAAGACCTCGGGCTCCACGGGCATACATATCTACATCCCCCTTGGTGCGAAATATACCTATGAGCAGTCGAAGCAGCTGGCCGAGCTGGTGGTGACCCTGGTGAACGGCGAGCTGCCGGATCTTACCAGCATCGAGCGCAGCCCTTCGAAACGCAAGGGGCTGATCTATCTCGACTACCTGCAGAACCGCGAAACACAAACGGCAGCTGCGCCCTATTCGCTGCGCCCGAAGCCGGGTGTGCCGGTATCCACGCCCCTGCATTGGGAAGAACTGAAAAAAGGCCTGACGCCCAGGACCTGGCATGCACGGAATATTTTCGACCGGCTGAAAGTGGAAGGTGACCTGTTCAAGCCGGTGCTGGGTAAAGGCATTGACCTGGTGAAGGTGCTCGACAGGATGAAAAGGCTGTGAAGTTCGTTAGTTTGCGAAGTTTGCAATGGCGCAAATTATAGGAGCGCAACTCGCGAACGGCGCAAACCCGGAAAACTTCGCAAATTCAGTAACTCTTTTATG
>CBHWDR010000622.1:0-2396 GCA_966112575.1 uncultured Chitinophagales bacterium | reverse complement strand
CGAGCCTGATGGAGGCCACTTCCTTGTCCTTGGCGAAGAACTTGGTAACGCGGCCTTCATTGAGGCGCCAGATCTGCGCGGGAATGCGGTCCACTTCCTTTGTGCCGTCTTTGTACGTCCACTCTACGATGATCGGCATCACCAGTCCGCCTTTGTTGGAAACGGTGAGCTCGTAGAAATGCTTGTTGGCCAGCTTGGCCTTGTCTTCGGCAGTGAGGCCTTCGAGCATGCCGGGGAAGGTGGAGCTGTAGCGGGTTGTATCGTACTGCTCCAGTCCGCGGGCATAACGCCAGTAGAAATCACGCAGCGAGGTATCGCGGTCGGTTTCGAAGCGGATGCCTTCCTGGCGGTTGCGCACTTTCGAGATGTCGTCGAAGGTGGGCACCTGAGGGCGATCGAGCGGACGGCTGACCGTCTGGCCGCCTGTCGGGGGCTGCACGTCGGTGTTGGCACGGGCATACTTCACGCTGTCGAGCGACAGGTCGCAGGCATCGGTGGAATAGAACCAACCGCGCCAGAACCAGTCGAGGTCCTCGCCGGAGGCATCTTCCATGGTGCGGAAGAGATCGGCCGGCGTCGGATGCTTGAATGCCCAGCGGCGTGCATACTCTTTGAAGGCATAGTCGAACTGCTGGCGGCCCATCACGGTCTCACGCAGGATGTTCAAACCGGTAGCCGGCTTCGAGTACGCATTCGGGCCAAACTGCACGATGTTCTCCGAGTTGGTCATGATCGGCTCCAGCTGGTTCTTCGGAAGCTTCATGTAATCGGCGATCGAGAAGGCTGGTCCGCGACGCGAAGGGTATTTGTTGTCGAAGAGTTCTTCGGTCAGGTATTCAACGAAGGTGTTGAGGCCTTCGTCCATCCAGCTCCACTGGCGCTCGTCGGAGTTAACGATCATCGGGAAGAAATTGTGGCCAACCTCATGGATGATCACGCCGATCATCGAATACTTGGTCTGCTCGCTGTAGGTGCCGTCCTTCTGGGTGCGGCCGTTGTTGAAGCAGATCATCGGGTATTCCATGCCGTTCGATGCTTCCACGCTCTGGGCGGTAGGATAGGGGTAGGGGATCGAGAACTTGGAATAGCTCTGGATCGTGTGGGCTACTACCTTGGTGGAATAACGCTTCCAGAGGTTATAAGCCTCCTTGGGATAGAAGCTCATGCACATGATCTTCTTGCCTTCCACCACGGTGGGCATGGCATCCCACACGAATTTGCGCGAGGAGGTCCAGGCAAAATCCCGCACATTTTCGGCTTTGAAGTTCACGGTTTTCGTCTTGGTGCTCTTGGTGCCTTCGGCTGCTTTGGCTTCCGCGATCGTAACCACTTCCACAGGCTCCTTGGCCATCTGGGCTTTCTGCCAGCGCGACAGCTGGGCCGGAGAGAGGAAGGAGGCATAGTTGGTGATCTCACCGGTACCGCCCACTACATGGTCGGCAGGAACGGTCACGGACACTTTGAAATTGCCGAAGGTGAGCGCGAACTCGCCGCGGCCGGTGAACTGATGGTTCTGCCAGCCCTGGAAATCGGAATAAACGCAAAGGCGGGGATACCACTGCGCCATGGTGAATACATGGTTGCCGTCTTCCGGGAAGAACTCGTAGCCACCACGGCCACCGCGGGACATGCGGTCCGACACCTTGTACGACCAGTCGCAGATGAAGGCGAACCGCTGGCCCGGCTTCAGGGGCTGGGGCAGTTCCACCCGCATCATGGTCTTGTTGATGGTGTACTTCAGGGGTTTGCCCGTAGCGTCTACGAGGCGGCTGATCTTATGGCCATAGCCGTTGTCCACGCCTGCCGTATCCTGGCCGAGCAACTGCTGCACCGATGCGTTGCGGGGCATGGCAGAGCTGTTCTGGTAGTTGGCGTTGTTGATGTTGGAATGCTGGTTCTCGTCGAGCTGAAGCCAGAGGTAGGTCAGCACATCCGGGGAGTTGTTGAAATACGTGATCGTTTCCGTGCCGGTGAACTTGAGGTTCTTTTCGTCCAGCGTACCCTTGATGTCGTAATCAGCGCGCTGCTGCCAGTACTTCGGTCCCGGTGCGCCGGAGGCCGTACGGTACTCGTTCGGCGTCGGCAGGATCGTTCCCAGTTGCTCGAACTTGTTGCCGTGGTTCGAGTTGGGATTGTTTCTAAGGTCTTGCGCCGTAGCCACATTCAGCATGGCTGCAGAAGCGAAGAACAAGAAAACTTTCTTCATGTGTATTGTGTGTTTAATGTTTGCGAATGATGCACGTCAAAATTTTCCCTGGGTGCTTCCCGCTTCGGTCTCCGTTCCAGGGCCATTTGAAGGGCCAGGCCGAAAACGGCGGCGGAAACGAAGATTACCCAGTCGCGTCGTGGAACCCCCAGCAAGTTAAGGGCAATAGCGGCCAGAACGAGCACCAGCT
>CBHWDR010000621.1:0-2403 GCA_966112575.1 uncultured Chitinophagales bacterium | reverse complement strand
GCGCCGCCTTGCACTTCATGGGCATGGATCTCCACCAGGGGAAGCGCGTCTTCACGGCTGTACTTGAGCGCATTGGAGATAAGGTTCTGAAAAAGCTGCTGGAACTGGCTGCTGTTGCCCCGGATCACCGGCAGAGCGGAAACCTGGACGCGGGCGCCTTTTTGCTGCACCTCGAGGTCCAGGTCCTGCAGCACCTGGACGATCTTCTGGTTCAGGTCGATCGTTTCTTTTTCAGAGCTGCCCCTGGCGGCATGTGAATAGGAGAGCAGGTCGTCGATGAGGCTGCCCATCCGATTCGTGGCGGTGTCGAGCCGGTCGAAGAGTTGGAGCTGCCGTTCGCTGAGCCCGGCGCTCAGGTCGTTGCGCAGCTGGTCGGAGAAGTAGCGGATCTTGCGGATCGGCTCCTTCAGATCGTGCGAAGCGGCATAGGCGAATTCCTCGAGGTGCTGGTTCGACCGCTCGAGGGCCTTCATCATTTGTTCCTGTTCCCGGATCACCCGCTGCTCGCCGGTCACATCCTGGATCACCGAAAGCACGCCGCCGCGAAGCCGGGTACGCAGAACCCGCGCATAGCGGTCGATCGCCGGGTTGTAGACATCGTATGAGGTCTTCTCGCCCGACAGGTAAACCCGGATCAGTTCCTCGAGTATGCGTTGGCGCAGTTCCTCGGTGAGCGTGGGGGAGTTGCGGATCGTGAGCCCTTCCAGCTGGGCACGGCTCAGCTTCAGGTAATTCAGGCCTTCGTCGTTGGAATAGCGATAGGCAAAGTCGACGATCGTTTCACCCGTGGCGTCGCGGATGGGTTCTTTCCAGATGATGGCCTGGGGGTGCACATCATAAACTTCTTTCAGCAGGTCGATATCCAGGGAGGTGTCGGGCATGCGTGGGTGGAGCGTAAAAGTATTCCATTTTCGTACTTTGCGCGCATGTTTTCGAACCGCATCACCTCCCTCTTTGGAATTGATTACCCCATTATTCAGGCCGGCATGATCTGGGCCTCGGGCTGTAAACTGGCCAGCGCCGTGAGCGAGGCGGGCGGACTGGGCATTATCGGTGCCGGCAGCATGTATCCCGAAGTGCTGCGCGAACACATCCGCAGATGCAAGGCAGCCACGTCCAAACCCTTCGCGGTGAATGTGCCCCTGCTGTATCCCGACCTCGACCAGCACATCCGGGTGATCATCGAGGAAGGCGTACCGATCGTGTTCACCTCAGCCGGCAACCCCAAGACCTGGACATCCCATTTCCATCAACACGGCATCAAGGTGGTGCACGTGGTGAGCAGCTCCAAATTCGCCCGGAAGGCGGAGGAGGCGGGGTGCGACGCGGTGGTGGCCGAAGGCTTCGAGGCGGGCGGACACAACGGGCGGGAGGAGACAACCACCATGGTGCTCATCCCGGCGGTGGCAGATGCGGTTTCGATACCGGTGATCGCGGCGGGTGGGATCGCAACGGGCCGGCAGATGCTGGCGGCCATGGTCCTGGGCGCCGAAGGGGTGCAGGTGGGCACCCGCTTCGTGGCTTCGGAAGAGGCTTCTTCCCACCTCCGGTTCAAAGAAGCAGTGATCCATGCAGCGGAAGGCGACACCCGCTTGTCTCTGAAAAAACTGACGCCGGTCCGGCTGCTGCGCAACCCGTTCTCCGAACAGGTGCAGGAAGCGGAGAACCGGGGTGCGGATGTGGAAGAGCTGAAGCAGCTGCTCGGGCGGGCAAGGGCAAAGCGGGGGATGTATGAAGGAGACCTGGACGAAGGCGAGCTCGAGATCGGGCAGGTGGCAGCCCTGGTGAAGGGGATCCTGCCGGCAAAAGCGATCGTAGCGGGGCTGTGGGAAGAGTTTGAAGCCGGACTGGCAAATCCACTGAAAAAAATATAACTTTACGCTTCGACACGTGATGATCGGATCACCTGACAACCTTTAAACATGAAACTGAAAGTACTTTTCCTCGGTCTGTTGTTCACCGCAGGTGCTTTCGTAGCCAAAGCCAACAATGCCAACCCTCCCGGCGATGCCGCTGCAACTGCCGGAAAGCTCGATGTAAGCGGGGGCGTGCTCCATGCCGATACGCACAAGCCGCTGGGCAACGTATCCATTACGGCTTATTCCAACAACAAGAAAGAAAAAACGGTATTCACCGACACCAACGGCGCCTATTCCTTTGGTGAGCTGAAGCCGGGTACCTATAAATTCGTTTTCGAGAAAAGCGGGTACAAGAAGGTAACGAAGGAGAAGGTGATCATCCGCGGCGATGATGGCCTCCTGGTGAACGTGGAGCTGGACGACGAAGAAGTGTTCGACCTCATGCCCAGCCTGCTGCTCGACTTTTAAACGCAGATAAAAAGATTGTGATGATCCCGGCCCCGGCCGGGATTTTTTTTATGGGAAGGCGATCTCCCGGATGACG
>CBHWDR010000620.1:0-2407 GCA_966112575.1 uncultured Chitinophagales bacterium | reverse complement strand
AACTGGATGTATTAGCTATTGGCGCTCACCCCGATGATGTGGAGCTGGGTTGCTCGGGCACGCTGATCAACGAAGTCAGGGCTGGAAAGAAAGTGGGGATCATCGACCTGACGCAGGGCGAGCTGGGAACCCGCGGTACGATTGAGACGCGGTATGCCGAAGCAGCGGAAGCGGCAAGGATCATGGGTATCTCGGTACGTGAGAACCTGAAAATGCGCGACGGATTTTTCCGTAATGATGAAGAGCACCAGATGAAGCTGATCCGGAAGCTTCGCCAGTATCGTCCCGAGATCGTGATCGGCAACATACTGGAAGACCGGCACCCCGATCATGGCAAGGGCGGCTGGCTGCTCTACGATGCCTGTTTCCTCTCCGGGCTGCGCCAGGTGAAGACCCAGGACGACAAAGGCCGGGAACAGGAAAAATGGCGGCCGAAGATGCTGCTTCACTATATCCAGGACCGTTTTTACGAGCCCGATCTCATCCTTGATGTTTCGGAGGTCTGGGAGCAACGGATGGAAGCAGTGAAGGCCTATAAAACCCAGTTCCACGACCCCAACTCCACCGAGCCGCAGACCTATCTCTCCAACCCGGAGTTCCTCGATGCGCTATCGGCGCGGGCACGCTTGCTTGGAAAACGCATCGGCGTTACATACGGCGAAGGCTTCCTTTCCAAGAAAGATATCGGGATTCGCAACCTGGACGCGCTGATCCTGCAGGAGACCTGATCAGTCGTCGAAGCGCAGGCGTTTCTGCATACAGTGATGGCCCATGCCCACCTCGAAAAATTCTTCGCCATCAACGCCATAGCCGCATTTTTCGTAGAAGCCAATGACGGGGTTACGGGCATGCATCATGAGGACGGAGAAGCCCATATTGCCGGCAACCGCTTCGGCGAAATTGATGATTTGGGCACCGATCTTCTGCTTCTGGTGATCGGGGTGTACCGCCATCTGCCGCAACTGCATTTTTTCGCGGTCCCGGGGTGTGAGCACACAGCAGCCAATGATCCTCGGACCTTCGAAGGCACCAATGAAGGTGTCGTTCTTCTCTTTTTCCGGCACAATGTATTCCGGCGGTATGCCGATGGGGGCCAGCAGGGCAGTTACCCGCAGGTCTTTCATCTGTTCATAATCGGCCGAGCCGAATTCGATCAGGCGGAGTTGCATGCTGCAAAAATAGGTTGCCGGATTGAGTTACCTTTTGGATAAAACAGCGAGATGGATCACGCATCGGCATTTACCGGCTCCATACCGGAGCTTTACGAGCGTCACCTGGGCCCAGTGCTTTTCGAACCCTATGCAGTTGACCTGGCTGGAAGGATCAAGGGCCCGGTTGGGCAGCTGCTCGAGATCGCCTGCGGCACCGGGCGGCTGACGGCTCACCTGCTCGAAGGTCTGGCGCCCGGTGGCCGGCTGGTGGCCACCGACCTGAATGCCGACATGTTGCAGGTGGCAAAGAAGCGGGTGCAGGACCCGCGCCTGAGCTGGGCACTGGCCGATGCAGGGAAGCTGCCCTTTGATGATGCGGAATTCGACCTGGTTGCTTGCCAGTTCGGAGTGATGTTCTTCCCGGACAAAGTTGGAGCTTTTGAAGAGGTAAGGCGCGTGTTACGGCCTGGAGGTACCTGGCTGTTCAACACCTGGGACGGGCTGGATCATAATCCCCGCCCGGCGATCATCCGCCAGGTGCTGGACAATGTGTTTGGTGCCGACAAACACGCTTTTACCACGAAAGGGCCCTATTCCTACCATGACCGCGAAGCGATCCGGCGGCAGCTGGACAAGGCCGGCTTCACCGAAGTGCGGATCGAAAGCCGCGCGATCGTAACTCAATATGAAAGTGCGGCGGACTTTCTTACCGGTTTTATCGACGGCTCTACGCTGGCACAGTTTCTCCGGAATAAGGCGCCGGAGCTTCAGGAACGGGTGCGCCGGGAGCTGGCTCAGCAAATGGAAGCGCTGGACAAAGTACTGGGCAGTCAGGTACCGATGCAGGCCCTGGTTGTCGAGGCAAAGAAACTGGCTTAGTTTGAACTTAGAATCGGTAAGGATGGTACTGCTTCCGATTTGGGGATTGGTGATTGGGATAGTATGGTATTATGGTATTAAGGTATTAGGGTATTACGGGAATGGGGTATTGGGTTGGTAAAAAGCTGGCGATCTCGTCATCCCTGGCCTATATTTGCGCTCAAATTTATCAGCTATATGAACTTCCAGTTGAGTGAAGAGCACCTGATGATCCAGCAGGCTGCCCGCGACTTTGCCCAGAATGAATGTCTCCCCGGCGTGATCGAGCGCGATGAGAAAATGCAGTTTCCCCGTGAGCAGATGATGAAACTCGCCGATCTCGTTTTCCTGGGCATGATGGTCAGCCCGGACTATGGCGGTGCCGGACTGGATACCGT
>CBHWDR010000619.1:0-2408 GCA_966112575.1 uncultured Chitinophagales bacterium | reverse complement strand
CCGCAAAGCAACGATCGATCTGAGCATCGTTCCCATGATGTGCGGTTCCTCGTTCAAGAATAAGGGTGTACAGACCGCCCTGGACGCCGTTTGCCGTTACCTCCCTTCACCTGTGGACATCGAAGCCGTAAAAGGTACCGATCCCAACACCGGCGAGGAGCTGATCCGCAAGCCCGATCCGAAAGAGCCGTTCGCTGCTCTTGCCTTCAAGATCATGACCGATCCCTTCGTAGGCCGCCTGGCCTTCTTCCGGGTTTATTCCGGCCATCTGGATGCCGGCTCCTATGTACTGAACGTGCGCAGCGGCAAGAAAGAGCGCATCTCCCGGATCATGAAAATGTTCGCCAACAAGCAGAACCCGATCGACTTCATCGAAGCCGGTGATATCGGAGCTGCCGTTGGTTTCAAAGAGATCAAGACCGGTGATACCCTCTGCCACGAAGATCACCCGATCACCCTGGAGAACATGTTCATCCCCGAGCCCGTGATCTCCGTAGCCGTGGAGCCCAAGACCCAGGCCGACGTAGACAAGATGGGTATGGCGATCTCCAAGCTTGTTGAGGAAGATCCCACGCTCCGCGTTAAGACCGACGAAGACACCGGCCAGACCGTACTCTCGGGTATGGGTGAACTGCACCTGGAGATCATCGTTGACCGTATGCGTCGCGAATTCAAAGTAGAAGTAAACCAGGGCGCGCCCCAGGTTGCCTATAAGGAAGCATTCAACGCTACCGTTGAGCACCGCGAAGTGCTGAAGAAGCAGACCGGTGGTCGTGGTAAGTTCGCCGATATCCAGTTCAGCCTCGGCCCGATTGACGCCGACTGGAAAGAAGCCAACCCCGACAAGAACTTCCAGTTCGTGAATGATATCTTCGGTGGATCGATCCCCCGTGAATTCATCCAGCCGATCCAGAAAGGCTTCGAAGCTTCGATGACCAATGGTGTACTGGCTTCATACCCGGTTGATAACCTGAAGGTGCGCATCTTCGACGGTTCCTTCCACCAGGTTGACTCCGACGCCATGTCCTTCGAACTTTGCGCCAAGCAGGGCTTCCGTGAGGCTGCCCGCAAGGCCAAGCCGGTTCTGCTCGAGCCGATCATGAAAGTGGAAGTACTCACCCCCGACCAGTACATGGGTGACGTTACCGGTGACCTCAACCGTCGTCGCGGTATGATGGAAGGTATGGATACCCGCGCCGGTGTGCAGGTGATCAAGGCGAAAGTACCGCTGAGCGAAATGTTCGGTTATGTGACCCAACTCCGCTCGCTGTCTTCCGGCCGTGCCTCCTCAACCATGGAGTTCTCGCATTACGCTCCTGCTCCGAACAACATCGCTGAAGAAGTGATCGCGAAGAGCAAGGGTAAAGTAAGCGCCGAATAAGCGAACAACCGTTCCAAATAACGATCCCGTCCCGCGCGAGCAGGACGGGATTTTTTTTGCGAAAGGAGATCCATAGGTCCAGGCAAGCAGAACCGGCATTGATTTTGGTAGGAGAGAGCAATCACCCTTTCCAGACAAAGGATCCCGTTTTGATCCGGCCGTGAGGCTTATGAAAAACACCCGGGTGAACAGGGGCTCCTCGTGAGCCCTTTTTTTATAGTACCGTTTATTGGATGGCAGGATCACGGAGGTCAGTAGGTGCAGTTAGGTCGCTGCATTAGCAAAACTTCCATCCAAGCATGTTTTTCCTCTTCGTAAATCTGCTCGGTTTTCTCCCGCCGATAAAAAAATGATTACGCTGCAACCCGATACGCATTACTGAAATTTCGAACGTTCGCTACCCGCATTTCCACTTTTATCGGTCTCTGCAAATCGGCACCAAACTTGCACCACCTGGCAAAACTAGTCTATGAAAATTCGTAACCTGTTTCCTGTTCTCTCCCTCTTCGCTGGTTCTTTGTTTTTGGTCGCCTGCAACAAGAATGACAAGTCTTCTGAAAAGGCGCGTCTTCAGGTTTACCTGACCGATGCCCCCGCCGGATACGATGAAGTGCATATCGATGTGCGCGACATCCGTGTCAATTACTCCAACGACACAGCAAGCGGCTGGACTTCCCTGGCCGGTGTACAGACCGGGGATTATGACCTGCTCAAGCTTGCCAACGGGCACGACACCCTTCTTGCAGACGCGGAGGTGACCTCGGGTCGCATCCAGCAGATCCGTCTCGTTCTCGGACCCAATAACTATATCAAATCCGGTGGACAGACCATTCCCCTGCAGACGCCCAGCGCCCAGCAGTCGGGTCTCAAGCTCAACATCCACCAGGATGTGAATGAAGGCATCCTCTACAAACTGGTTATGGATTTCGATGCCGGCCGTTCGATCGTGAAGACCGGTAACAACAACTACATCCTGAAGCCCGTGATCCGTACCACGCTGCAGGCAGCCGGCGGCAGCATCCGCGGT
>CBHWDR010000618.1:0-2415 GCA_966112575.1 uncultured Chitinophagales bacterium | reverse complement strand
TGGTATTGTACAGATGCGCATAGACCACGATGGGCGTGTCGCTCACAATGTGCACCCCCCGACTCGACAGGCCTTCATTGAGAATGCGGGCGTCGTCGGCGCCCGACTTCGGAACCGAGATGGCCACGTTCACCGTATTGGCCGGGATGTTCACGGTCTGGCTCCAGGACGTACCATTTACCGAAACCGTTACCGTGGCCGGATCCTGGGCGCTGAGGTAGAGGACTAGTTCCTGGCCGTTCACCGGCGGCTCGTTGTTGAAGCCATAATTATATCCATAGCCCAGCCAGAATTCCCTTCCGCGGTTCGAGCGCTCCTGTGCAGCAGCGGATAAGGCGATGAGCCCCAATAAAACAGTCAGCAGCCGGTTCACATTATTCAGATTGAACCTCAATATTCACAAACGCTTCGAAGGCTACAGATAGAATTACTTCTACAAAGCCCGGCTCCTGCTTGTCCTAACCTTGCTGCCGATTCTTCAAACAACAACAAAAACAGACTGCCATGACCAGGAGCTGCTTCAGGAGATCAGGGATCGTCCTGATGTTCATTCTCACCCTTTGCGGGCTTGCGTCCCAAGCCCAGGGTTACGACACCACCAAGTGGCGTTTCAGCAACCCCAAACAATTCGGGTTCACCATTTTCGACCTTGATTTCGCCGACAACCAGCGGGCCATCGCCGTCGGTTCCGATGGAGGTCTCGCCTTCACCACCAATGCCGGCACCAAATGGACCTACGGGCCCTACACCTTTCTGAACGCCGCAGGGCAACGGGTAAAAACCTCTTTGCTCGATGTGCATTTTGTAAACACGAGCACGGCCTACGCCGTCGGCGGCCAGGGCTGCATGATCAAGTCGACCGACGGAGGCGCCTCCTGGAATTTCGTGACCACGCCCCTCTTCGCCAACGCGCGAAACATCAACGCCGTCTGGTTCATCAATAAGGATACGGGCTATATCGGCGGGCAGTTCAATACCCCCGATTCCCTGCCCAAACTTTACCGCACGTTCAACGGCGGCGTCACCTGGGACTCGCTGAGCGCACCCATGGGCGGCAAGACCGTTGTGGGCTATATCAACAACCCCAACCTTGCGCCGGTGGTATGGGATGTAACGGCGAAGAATAAAGAGATCTACCGCATCGAGTTCGTCAACGACTCGGTAGGTTATGCCTCGGGTACGGCCTCGGGCCTGTTCCCGGCGCACCCTGCTGCCAATGCCACTACCTGCCTGCCCACGGGCGGCACCACCACCACGGGTTCGCATGATGCACCGCTGGTGTGGAAAATCACCCGTAACGGCATGACCGACTATTCGCCTTCGAAAGAACGGCTGGGTTATACCGGTATCAACACCACTACGATCAACTGCTCCACGCGCTTCGCCTCCATTGCTCCGCAATCACAGCAATACCGGGCGATGAACATCATCAATGATTCGATGATCGTGCTCATGTCGTTCAATAACAATATAGTCCTGCGCATCTTCACGGGCCGCAACGACAGCACGCTCAATGTGAACCTCCCCGGTGTTTTTGAGCGGGGACGCTACCAGGTAACGAACTTCCCCTTCCCGCCCAATGGCGCATCGCCTATTCCCAACCCACAAGTCCTGCTGGCCTCCAACCCCTATCATATGAAGCGGGCGGCTAGCGGCAAGCTCTATGCGGGTGGCAACTCCGGTGCTTTGTGGACATCCCTTGATTCCGGCCGTAACTGGGTGCGGGAGAACAGCCTGCCGCAGGGACGCAACTATTCCGGCAATGGTACCTGGGCCCTGGAGTTCACCCCTTCCGGCCGCCTCTTCACGGCAGGCACCGCCGGTGTTGTGGCCGACTCGATCCCGGGTGGATCCTTCGCCAGCACCTACGTAACCACACCGCTATCGGGTGGATATGTAGAGATGGAATTCCCGACCTGTAACAACGGCATCGCTGTAGGCGGCGCCAGTATCACGGTAACGAATGATGGCGGCGCCACCTGGATCGACCGGTTCCGACCCGATTTCCAAAACCTGAACATTTCGATCACCGGCCTTGCCTATCCTGCACTCAATCGTGCCTACATGACCACCAGCGCGGGTACGGTGTATAAGAGTGTGGACCAGGGGGCTTCGCTCGACCCGCTTTATGCCAACTCCGACCTGCAGTTCAATGATGTGTCCGTGGTAGGTAATGATACCCTTTACGTAGCGGCCTACAGTGCCTTCACCGTGCCTACGGCCAGCCGCACCTCGAAGATCGTGCGCAGCTTCGACGGCGGCCTGAACTGGACTGAAGTCGGTGGCTTTCCCCTGGGTTCGACCGCTCCCCGTCTCGACAAGATCGCCTTCCCCAGCCGCAACATCGGCTACGTGGCCGGTACGCGCAATGCCGTGTACAAGACCACCGACGGTGGCAGCACCTGGACCGACATC
>CBHWDR010000617.1:0-2440 GCA_966112575.1 uncultured Chitinophagales bacterium | reverse complement strand
ATCCTTCGATCAACAACCCGGACCAGACCAATGCCAGCCGTTATTTCACCATCTTCAACAAGTACCAGCTGGAACTGCGGTACCCGCTGGTGACCAACCCAAGCAGCACGATCTATGCACTGACCTTCTTCGATGCGGCCAACGGATGGTATTCCTTTAAGGAGTACAATCCGTTCCGTCTCCGTCGCTCGGTGGGTGTGGGCATGCGCTTCTTCCTGCCGATGTTCGGTCTCCTGGGCTTCGACTATGGTGTGGGCCTTGACCGGATCCAGCCGGGTCAGAACCGCCTGAAGAATGCCACCAAGTTCACGTTCATGCTGGGCTTCGAACCGCAATAAAATTTTACTTTCAAGTCATAACGAAATCGTTTGCCATGAAAAAATTCCTCTTCCTGCTGGCTTTCAGCCTCGTGCTGGGCGGTGCTGCCCAGGCGCAGAAGTATGCCATCATCGACACGAAATACATCCTCGACAAGCTGCCGGAATACAAGGCCGCGCAGAAGCAGGTGGATGATGTTGCCGGTACCTGGCAGAAGGAGATCGACAATATGCAGAAGGACCTCGACCGCATGTACCGCGATTTCGAAGCCGAGCAGGTAATGCTCACCGATGAACTGGTGAAGAAGCGCCAGGACCAGCTCTTTGTAAAGGAGAAGGCCGTGCGCGACCTGCAGCGCCAGCGCTTTGGTTTTGAGGGAGATCTGTTCAAGAAGCGGCAGGAGCTGGTGCAGCCGATCCAGAACAAGGTGTACAACGCCGTTCAGCGCCTCGCAACCGCCCGTGGCTACGATTTCGTGCTCGATAAAAGTGAAGGAATTACCGTTATCTTCGCCGACCCCAAGCTGGAGAAGAGCGATGACGTGCTGCGCGAACTGGGGATCAAGTAAGCCAAGAATTTGCAAAAAGCCTGCGCGGCATACAACCCCGACCACCGAAACAAAATCTTTAGATAACACCTAAACATTCCAAAATACCGTTCATGAACAAGTTCAAAATGTTATTGATCGCTCTGGCTGTGGTTTTCACCTCATCTACGGCGATGGCTCAGAAAGCCGGTTACATCAGCATGGATGAAGTGCTTAGCCTGATGCCCGAAGTTTCCCGGATCGATTCCCAGTTGCAGCGTTTCCAGCGCGATACCCTCGGTTCGCAGTACGAATACCTCTACAACGAGTTCCAGCTGAAAGACAGCCTGCTCAATGGAAAGGATTCCGTGAAGAATTTCCCCACCGCACAGGTGCGCCAGCAGGCCCGCCAGGACCTCGCCGGTATGTACATGCAGCTCCAGAACTGGCAGCAGTATGCGCAGAACGCCGCCCAGCAGCGCCAGGGCCAGCTCCTGCAGCCGGTGTACAACAAGGTGATGACCGCGATCCGCACGGTAGCCAAAGAGAAAGGCTATGCCTATGTGTACGACAAGTCGGTTTTCGTTGTTGCTCCTGATGGCGACGATCTCCTTCCCGCTGTTGCCACCAAGCTCAACCTGAAACTCCCCGCGGGCGCGAAAGGCGGATTACGATAAGCAGATCCATCTAAACGTATACGAGAGCCCTGGCAATTGCCGGGGCTTTTTGCTTCGCTGCGCTCGCAAGGACGCACTTCGCAACCGCGCAAGGGCGACCTTTCAATGAATGGGTGGGTTCTATCCCGGGTCTTGAAACACGAAGACACAAAGACACGGAGGCACACAAATTTTTTCTCGATGGATCGTCAATGGCATGCCGCTAATGGTGGGATATCCTTCCTCAACAGACGTTCTACACTTCGATATTCCTTGTTCCTTGTTCTTTATTCGATATTTCTCACTCATCTCCATCGTTCTCCTTACTCCCTTCTGGCCCCTCTCTGCCTTATCTTCGTTCCATGCATCCCATCGGCGTATTCGACTCGGGTTATGGCGGTCTGACCGTGCTTCGCGAACTGGTGAAGGGCCTGCCGCAATATGATTATCTCTATCTCGGCGACAATGCCCGTTCGCCCTACGGGACGCGCAGCTTCGAAACGGTGTACCGCTACACCCTGCAGAGCGTGGAATGGCTGCTGAAGCAGGATTGCCCACTGATCATCCTCGCCTGCAACACGGCCTCGGCCAAGGCCCTGCGGACGATCCAGCAGAAAGACCTCGGGCGGCTCGATCCAAAGGCGCGGGTGCTGGGTGTGATCCGGCCTACTACCGAGATCGTGGGTGATTATTCCAGGACGGGGCATATCGGCATCCTCGCCACCAACGGCACGGTGCAATCGAATTCCTACCCGATCGAGATCGGCAAGTTCTTCCCGGGGCTGGCCATTGAGCAGGAAGCCTGCCCGATGTGGGTGCCCCTGGTGGAGAACAACGAGCATGGCTCGGAGGGGGCCGACTATTTCATCCGCAAGCATGTGGACGCCCTCATGGCCCGGGACGGGCAGATCGATACGCTTTTGCTGGCCTGCACGCATTA
>CBHWDR010000616.1:0-2449 GCA_966112575.1 uncultured Chitinophagales bacterium | reverse complement strand
GAATAGGCGGGAGAAGATGGTCTTGCCGGGCAGGGTATCATTTGCGAGGATGTCGAGCAGCACCGAATCGTAGAAGTGAAAGCGACCGGGCACCTTTCCTGTGAAGGGTTTGCCCGTGCGGATGAGGGCCTCCGTGATGGCTGCGCTGTGTTTCTGGATGAACCGGAATGTGTAGCCGCTCGAGCCCTTGGTCTGACCACCCGCCGTACCAATGTTGATGACGTTCCCGCTTCCGATCGGGAAGCGGTAATTGGTCATCGGGATCACGCCGAACTCCTCTTCCCGCACCGCGTATTCCCGGATCCCCAGGTTTTCACGGATATAGTGATCCAGCGCCCGGCCGTAGGATTCGGACGCAAGCAAGTCCTTCGTAAAAAGTGTGTATTCCACAAGGGCTTTGCTCGCCGAAAAGGGCAGCACGTAGCAAAAGCTGGTGCCCGCTTCCTGTGGGATGCGAAAGTCCATCAGGGTGGCCGCCTGCGGGTCGAAGGCGCCGCCGGGTGTTTCGATCACCCAGCCCTTGAAATGCTGGAGCAGCCAATGCTGCCCATTCTTCAGCTGCGGCTTGTTGAACAGGATGCTGTTGAATACATATTCCGCTTCCACCCGCTGTCCATCGATCACTGCGCCGGTGCCGCCTTCGTCGCTGAACACGCGGTCGACCTGCCCCCGCTGCCAGATGATGTTGGCGTGTTGCGCCAGCAATTCCCGGCAATGGGCATAGAAGTCGGCCCCGCGGATCATTTTGTAGCGATAGGGTGCGATCCCGAGGTCGTTGGCGATGCCGGTACCGAAAAACGAAATATGGTCCCACTGGCGGAAGACCACTTCTTCAAAAACCCCGGGGGCTGCTTCCCAAAAGCACCAGGTGCGGTCGTTCTGCTTTTTCTCTTCCGCATCAACTAAAAGGATGCGTTTGCCGGAGCATTTGCCCGATCGCGCCAGGTGCACGGCAAGGCTCAGTCCCGCGCAGCCCGCGCCGGTGATGAGGTAGTCGTATGTGGCTGATTTGCTAATGAGCTAGTATGATAATGAGCTAATTCGATAATGAACAACAGTCAACCCTCCGGCGCATAGCCGACCTTCTTCCCGGCCATGAGCTGCTTGTCGCGGCGCACTTTGTTCCAGTACTTCCTGTGCACGAGCAGCATGCCGAAGCTTTCGCCCTGTTCTTTGTCCAGGTGCTTGTGGTGCATCTTATGGGCCCAGCGGATCGCGCGCACGTAGGTGCTCTTGCTTTTACGGAACCATTTGAAGCGTTGATGGATGATCACATCATGCACGATGAAGTAGGCCGCGCCGTACATCATGATGCCGAAGCCGATGGCCTGCATCCACCATACGGAGTTGTAGGTGCCATAGCCGATGAGAAACATGCTGGGGACGGCGAAGATCACAAAGAACCAGTCGTTCTTTTCAAAGAAGCCCGGCTCTACCTGGTGGTGATCGCGATGCAGGTACCAGAGAAAACCGTGCATCACATAGCGATGCGTCAGCCAGGTCACGCCTTCCATGATCACAAATGTTCCCAACAGCACCAGTATGAAATAAACTGCGGTCATAAATTCTGCTTTAATAATTCACAAATCGTTTTCACGCAGGGCTGTCTCGCGGGCCTTCCACCAGGCCTCCACCCGCGGGAAGGCGATGCGGAACCAGGTGGTATACGCTGCAGGCTCCTGTTCCAGTTCGTCGCGGATGGCATCAAGCTTTGCATACCGGTAATCGGCCACCTCTTCCGGGTTGGGCTCCAAAGCTCCGTTGAAATGCCCGGCGAACACATGATCGTACTCATGCTCCACCAGGCCGTTCTCCACCTCGGCCCGATAGGTGAATGCAAAGATCTCCTCAACAGGCACGGCGAATCCCAGCTCCTCTTCCAGCCGGCGCCGCGCGGCCGCAGCCACCGGCTCCTCCGGATAGGGATGCGAGCAGCAGGCATTGGTCCAGAGACCACCGCCATGGTACTTGCTCAATGCGCGCTGCTGGAGGAGCATGCGGCCCTGGTCGTCGAAGATAAAAACCGAAAAAGCACGATGCAGGAGGCCTTTCCGATGGGCTTCCATCTTCTCCATCAGACCCACAGGTTCATCCTGCTCATTCACCAATATCACATCCGTATGGCTCATCAGATCAAACGTAGTCCATTTTTGACACTTGCCCGGACCACGATATAGGCTTTGTGATAGTTGGCGATCCGGATGCGCCGCTGCAGGATATGTGCATGATGCGTGCTCTTGATCTTGTTGAACAGCGAATAATAATACTTGTAGGCCACGTATACGCCGAAGCGGGCCTTGATCGGCAGTTGCGAGATGCCGGCGAGGGCCTTGCAGAAATCGGCTTCGATGTCGGATTCGATCTGCTCCTTATCACGCTCGGTGAAGTGATGGAAGTCACAACCCGGGAAATAAACGCGGGAGAGATCATTGAAATCAGCCTGGATATC
>CBHWDR010000615.1:0-2468 GCA_966112575.1 uncultured Chitinophagales bacterium | reverse complement strand
TTGCCGTCACTGGCCGGCTCGAGCTTTTTCTGTTCCGATGTTTCCTTGAAATTCCGGAACCCTTCGTGCGATTCGATCTCTTGGTCGATGATATACATATCGATCTCCCCGACATTCTTTGCATAGATCTTTCCGCGGTATACACAGGCATACTGGTCGCGGATCAGCTCGTACACGGCAGACGAGATATTGATGTGTCCCGGAACGCCATTGCTCTCCATGCGGCTGGCGATGTTCACCGTGCTGCCCCAGATATCGTAGGCATATTTCCTCCGGCCTACCACGCCGGCCACCAGCGGGCCCACATGGATGCCGATGCGGATCTCCCAGGGTTCTTTGCCTTCGTCCTTACGGCGCTGGTTGTTCTGGTACACCCATTCCTGGATATCGAGCGCTGCCTTTACCATATTGAACAGGTGTCCCTCTTGCGGCGTCGGAATGCCGCCGGCACACATGTAGGCATCACCGATCGTTTTAAGCTTCTCAAGGTTGTGGCGCTCGGTGATCTCGTCAAAGGCCATGAAGGCGAGATTAAGCTCCGCGACCAGTTCCTGGGGCGACATCTTGTCGGCGATCGTGGTGAAGCTCTTGAAATCGGAGAAGAGCACCGAAACGCTCTCGTAGTTCTTGGGCGTGCAGAAACCGGTATGCTGCAGCTCGTAGGCCACGTCGGCCGGGAGGATGTTGAGCAGCAGGTTCTCGATCTGTGCCTTCTGTTTGTCGAGCAGCCGGTTCGATTTCTCCTTCTGGCGATAGCTGCGGTAAAGCAGCACGGCGATCACGAGGATCAGCCCGATGCCGATGAGCAGGGCGTTGCGGATGGTGCTTTGCCGCTGCAGTTCGAGGTTCTGGATGTCCTGCTCCTTGGTCAGCAGGTTGATCTCGTTCTGCTTCTGGCCCAGGTCGAAGTTGAACTGCATCTTCGTTTGCTTCAGGGCATTGTCGGCATTGTATTGTTCCACCGTTTTTTCGGTAAAGAGCGACTGGTACTTGAAGGCATTTCGGAAATCATTGGTGCCGGCATAGGTGGCTGCCATTTCCTTGTACAGCTCCATCAGCTCATGGCCGGCATCCAGCTCCTTTCCCGGCACCTCCGCCTTCTGGAAGTAGCTCAGCGCCGCATCATAATTGCCCATGTCCTTGTACACGTTGCCCAGGTCCATGTTCGTTTGCACGAGCGCGATCTTGTTGCCCGAGCTCTCGGCGATGGAGAGCGCTTTCTGGTGATTGCGGATCGCCAGTTCATATTTCTTTTCGCGCCGGTACATTTTGCCGATCGCGTTCAGGGCGTTGAGGCTGGCCTCCGAAGAGCCATAGGCTTTGAGGGCCATGGTAAAATAGGCCAGCGCTTTTTCATCGTTCTTCTTGTTGAACTGGATCGAGCCCATGTTCACGGCGATCGAGCCGATGTTCTGGCTGTCCTTCCGCGCTGTGGCCAGGGAAAGGGCCTTGTCGTAATACTGCAGCGCTTTGTCGAAGGTCTCTTCCTTCATGAAGTAAATGCCGCCGATGTTGTTGAGCACCGCCAGCCTCCGGTTTTCATCGTTGGCCAGCTCTGCATGATGCAGGGCCTGGAGATAGAACTCCAGTGCCTTCGTATCGTCGCCACGGTCATAATAGACCACGCCGATATTACTCAGCAGGTTGGCAATGCCGACATTGTCGTTGATCGAACGGAAGATCGCGAGCGACTGGTTGTAGGCCTCCAGCGCCTCCACGTATCGCCCTTTGAAATAGTGCACAATGCCGATGTTCTTGAGGGCCATCGCATCCCCCCTGGAGAAATTGATCTGGCTGGCAAGGGCATGGGCTTCATTGGCCAGCTTCAGCGAATGATCGGCATCCGAGCCCCGGGCCTTGGTGCTTTCGTCGATGAGCGTCAACACGCGCGCTGTGTCCGGCCCGGGAGCCTCCCCGGGCGTCTGTGCGCGGCCCTCGAGGGCAAGCAGCAGGATCAATCCGCCGCACAGTGATCTAAACATCCGTTTCATGGTCGAGCATTTATAGGTCATCATTGGGTTTACAATTTCACCACGCGGATCGTCCGGTACCGTCCGTCCACTTCGATCTGCAGGAAGTACATGCCGGCAGCCATGCCGCTCATGTTGATCGTCAGCTCCCGCTCCGAAACCTGCCGGTAGCTGCGGATGGCCCTTGCCCTTCCGTCGCTGCCTTGCAGTCGCATGGTTTTCACATTGATCGTTCCTTCTTGGAACCGAACGCGCATTTCATCGCGAACGGGATTGGGAGCAACGGTCCAGCCGGTCGCTGCTGCCGCTTCCTCCGTGCCCGTGGCCTGCTGGGTGCGGGTGGTGAACGAGCAGCGGTTCGAACTGGAGCTGGCATTCGATGCTACGGCCGACTTCTTGTTCGACTCGAATGTGCGCAGCTCCCAGGTGAGGGAGTTGCCGTCGAACGGAACGTCAAACAGGGTCAGGCAGGGCTTGAAGAGCACCGGGTGGTTCGTG
>CBHWDR010000614.1:0-2472 GCA_966112575.1 uncultured Chitinophagales bacterium | reverse complement strand
ACCCGGTAACGGTCCATTCGCCGGTGGTCATGGCCTGGATCACCAGGTCTTCGGCTTTTTCCTGGATCTTTTCGGGTGTGCAGGCGGCAAAGGCAAGGGTCAGCAGGATCGTATAGAGTTTTTTCATAAGACTTGGTTGGCTACAAGGTATAAATAGATACGTATTTCTGCAACAATTGGTTGGTGAAAACCCCTACGTCGAGTGTTTTTCCGGTTACCGCTTCACAAAGCTCCTCACTTGTGTAGAACCGCCCCCTTGAATGGATCTCCCTCCGCAACCAGCCGAGCAGCCAGACGGTATCGCCTCTTTCCATCGCAGCAGGACCTTCCGGGTGGGCCATGCAGGCCTGTTCGAAGAACTGCGCGGCATAAAAGCTGCCCAGGCTGTAAGTGGGAAAATAGCCGAAAGAGCCGTGGCTCCAGTGTACATCCTGCAGGCAGCCCTGCCTGTCATCGGGAACCTTCACGCCCAGCAGCTCGTGGTATCGTTCGTTCCAGAAGGCAGGGATCCCGGAAGCTGGCAGTCTGCCATCGATGAGCTTCTTCTCCAACTCGTAGCGGATAAATACATGAAAATGATAGGTGATCTCGTCTGCTTCCGTTCGGATCAGCGAGGGTTCCACCCGGTTGATGCCGCGGTAAAAGGCATCGAGGCTCACTCCTCCAAGCTGACCGGGGAACCGGCGCTGCAATTCCGGGTAGTGATGTTGCCAGAAGCCCCGGCTGCGTCCCACATTGTTCTCCCAGAGCCGCGACTGCGATTCATGGATGCTGTAGGAACAGGCTTCCCCCAGCGGAAGCCCGTATTCCGCTGGGGGCAGGCCCTGCTCGTAAAGCGCATGGCCCACCTCATGGATCGAGCTCCAGGTCATGTTGCCGAAATCGTTTTCGTCCACCCTCGTGGTGATCCGTACGTCGCCCGGATTGAATGAAATGGAGAACGGGTGCTCGCTCAGGTCCTGTCGCCCGGCTTCCAGGTCGTAATGCAGCTCCTTCAGCAGGTAGTGGCTCCAGTCGATCTGCTGGCTGGCGGGATACACCTGCCGCAGAAAACGATCGTCCACTTGGGGCTTGCCGGCGATCCGGTCCGACAGCTCCTTCAGCACCGGCAGGATGCCGGCAAAGGTCCGGTCGATCAGGTCCACCGTGGCGCCACGCACGTATTCATTGAGCAAGGCATTATACGGATGGCCGGTATACCCGAGAATGGCCGCCTCTTCTTTTTTCAGGCGGATCAGCGCTTCCAGGTCCTTTTCATAAGCGCCGAAGGAATTGAGCCTTCGGGCTTCGATCCAGGCATGAAAGGCCTTGTTGGTCTGGTCCGACAGGGCCCGAACGAAGGCCGATGTGTATTTCTTGTTTTTCAGGTAGTCTTCCCGCGTCCGTTCGACATTGCGCTTCTGGCCTTCCGACAGGTCGGGCCGAACGGAGAGCTCTTCGAGCAGATCACCCAGTTCCTGCGAAATAAAGAGGCCATGGCTGAGCTCGGAGAGGGTGCTGATCTGCTGCCCCCGCAACCGGGCGCCCTTGGCGGGCAGGTAGGTTTCCTGGTCCCATTGCAGCACCGCCAGCGCATTTCGTACATCGGCCAGCTGCTGCATTTTGGTTACATATTGTTCGTAAAGGGTAGCGCTCGTCATCAGACAAAGCTATTGCAAAAAGCAGCCCTCCCCCGGCGGGTGGGGATCAGTCCTTCAGGGCCCGCTTCTTCACCATGCCCCCGCGCGTGTCCCGGATGCTCTGGAAGACCATGAAGGCTTTCGGGTCGATCCGCTCCACTTCGGTCGTCAGTCGATTGATCTCGAGGCGGGTGATCACCACATAGATGATGTCCACTTCCTGGTCGGAAGCCCCGCTCTTGCCGAAGCCCTTTCGTCCCCGGTACAGGGTCAGGCCCCAGCCCAGCTGGTTCTTGATCACGTCGGTGATCTGCCGGCTCCGGGAAGAGATGATGGTCACCCCGGTAAATTCCTCAATGCCATCGAGGATAAAATCAACGGTCTTGGAGGCAGCCAGGTAAGTGAGGATCGAGTACAGGGCCACCTCGATGCTCAGCACATAGGCAGCCACGGAGAAGATCATGATATTGAACAGGAGAATGAAGTCCCCTACGCTGAGCGCATATTTACGGCTGAGGAAGATGGCCAGTACTTCAGTTCCATCGATCACGCCCCCGCCGCGGATCATCAGTCCGATGCCGGCGCCCACGAAGAAACCGCCGAACACGGAAACGAGGATCTTGTCATTGGTCAGCACTGGGTAGGGGACCACCGCCACCACCAGGGCAAGCAGGGCAATGGCGATCGCGCTCTTGATGCTGAATGCCGGGCTGATCTGCCGATAAGCAAGAAAAATAAAGGGACTGTTGAACAGCAGGATGAACAGGGAAAGGGGCAGGGACGTCGCGGACGTGGTCAGCAGGGAAATACCCATTACGCCCCCGTCGATGAATTCATTGGGGATGAGGAAGGA
>CBHWDR010000613.1:0-2474 GCA_966112575.1 uncultured Chitinophagales bacterium | reverse complement strand
AGGGTTGCTTAAAAAATCGGGTAAGGTTTTCTAGGGGTTTCTTAGTACCGATTTTCAAATGCTGATGCAAAACTATACAGCCTCTGCCGTAGATGCAAGTGTTTTTACGTACTCTTTTGCGGAAAACCCTATATTTCTTTGAATTTAATCCTTAAGACGCTGATTATCAAAGTAAGTTGCCTAAGTGGAATCTACTAGGAGTGGATAAATAATTTGGCAGAATAGGCAGGAAATGGGTGTTCGGCATGCGTAATCCTACGAAGGGCACCTCCGATCAGTGGTATAACAATGAATAAGGAACTGCTAGAAATACCCTTAGTGATCCTAGGTGACCTGCTAGGTTGGGATGAACCTGCTAGGTTAGAAGGAACCTGCTAGGTCCAAAAGAAGAAGATCAGGAATTGCCGGTGCCCGGCGAGTCGGAGTTGACGATGCCCAGCTTCTCCACCGCCAGCTGCGCCGCGATCTGCGAGGCATCTTTCTTATTGAAGGCCTTGCCCTGGGCGATCACCTTGCCATTGACGACAGCAGCAATGGTAAAGAGGCGACGCCCATTCTCCACCTTCTCGTCGATGGTTTCGAACTCGAGCTGCTTGCCGTTCTTATTGGCCCAGCCGTAGAGCTTGTTCTTGTGGTTGATCTCCAGGTTCTCCAGGTCATCCATGAACATGTAGGGGATGATGATCCGCTCATTGGCCCATTTGGCGGTCTTCTTGTAGCCCAGGTCGAGGTAAATCGCGCCTACAAGGGCCTCAAGGGTATTGCCGAAGATCTGGCTGGTCTTGAGGGAAGCGTCGGACTTATTGTAAACGGTCACCTTCTTCAGGCCCATTTTCACGGCGATGTCGTTGAGCTGCTGGCGGTTAACCATCTTGCTCCGCATCTCGGTGAGGAAGCCTTCTTCCTTGTAGGGGTAGCGCTTGAAGAGGTAATCGGCCACGAGGGCGCTGAGGATGGCGTCGCCGAGGTATTCCAGGCGCTCGTTGTTCTCGTCGATCGTATCCTTCACAGAGCGGTGGGTCAGGGCCGTCTTGTACAGGGATAAGGTCCCGGGCGTATAGCCGAGAACTCCTTTCAACTGTTTCTTGAAGGCCGGATCAACCTTGTCTTTTTTCTTATAGAACGCTTTCCAGAATGACACCCGCGAGGTAACGTTTAGTCGTTAATTGGGGCCAATTTAAGCAGAATATTTCTTGAAAATCATACAGGCATTGTGGCCGCCGAAACCAAAGGTGTTCGACAGGGCTGCATTCACCGTACGTTTCTGTGCTTCCCAGAAGGTAAAGTTCAACCGGGCGTCGAATTCCGGATCATCGGTGAAGTGGTTGATCGTGGGCGGAACGATATCGTTCTGCACCGCCATGATACAGGCGATGGCCTCGATCACGCCGGCTGCGCCAAGCGGGTGGCCGGTCATCGATTTGGTGGAGGAGATATTCAGGTGGAAGGCATGCTCGCCGAATACATCCATGATGGCCTTCACCTCGGCGATATCGCCAAGCGGCGTGGAGGTGCCATGGGTATTGATGTAGTCGATATCGGAAGCCTCCATGTTCGCATCTTCAAGTGCGCGCAGCATCACGTTCTTGGCGCCGAGGCCTTCGGGATGCGGGGCGGTGAGGTGGTGGGCATCGGCTGTTGCGCCGGCGCCGCCGATCTCGCAATAGATCTTCGCACCGCGGGCTTTCGCATGTTCCAGCTCTTCGAGGATGAGTGCGCCGGCAGCTTCACCGATCACGAAACCGTCGCGGTCCTTATCGTAGGGGCGGGAGGCGGTCTTCGGGTCGTCGTTGCGCTCGCTGAGGGCCTTCATGGCATTGAATCCGCCCACGCCGGCCTCCCCGATCACGCACTCGGCGCCACCGGTGACCACGGCATCGCACTTGCCCATGCGGATCAGGTTGAACGATTCCATCATCGCATTGGTGGAGGACGCACAGGCGCTCACCACGGCGAAGTTGGGACCGCGGAAACCATGACGCATCGAGATATGTCCGGCCGCGATATCGAGGATCATCTTGGGGATGAAGAAGGGGTTGAAGCGGGGCGTGCCATCGCCTTTGGCGAAGTTCATCACCTCTTCCTGGAAGGTCAGCAGGCCACCGATACCGGAAGCGTAGATAACGCCCACTCGGTCGGGGTTCATGTTGTTGGCGTCGATGCCGGCGTCGGAGACGGCCTGGTCGGAGGCTACAACGGCTGCCTGGGCAAAGCGGTCGAGCTTGCGGGCTTCCTTGCGGTCGAGGAAATTGGTGGGATCGAAATTCTTAATCTCACAGGCAAAACGGGTCTTGAATTTGGATGCGTCGAACTGTGTAATGAAGTCGCAGCCGCTCACGCCATTGCGCAGGTTATTCCAATACTCCGTGACTGTATTTCCGAGGGGCGTTAAGGCTCCCATACCGGTAACGACGACGCGTTTTAATTCCATATTGCCTGCGGCAGAATTTAGGGTAAGAGAAAACCGCCTTCCC
>CBHWDR010000612.1:0-2485 GCA_966112575.1 uncultured Chitinophagales bacterium | reverse complement strand
GTCGTCCTTTCCATAAATAAAGCCTTTGCGGGCATAGTTGGCCGGCGCGAAGGTCTGGCTGAGGTAGATCGCGTCTTTCGGGCAGGCTTCCTCGCAGAGGCCGCAGACGATGCAGCGCAGCATGTTGATCTCATACTTGGCGGCGTATTTCTCTTCCCGGTACAGGTGCTCCTCTCCCGTCTGACGCTCGGCAGCTTCCATGGTGATGGCTTCCGCCGGGCAGGCCACGGCGCAGAGGCCGCAGGCGGTGCAACGCTCGCGTCCTTCTTCGTCGCGGTTGAGGATATGAAGGCCCCGGAACACGGACGAGAAGGTCCGGGTCTGCTCGGGGTACTTAACGGTCGGGTTTTTCTTGAAGAAGTGGCTGATGGTGATGCCCATGCCCTTGGCGATCGCCGGGAGATAAATTTTCTCCCAGAAGGTCATCGGCTTCCGTTCCAGCGTTACTTTTCTATTGGTCAGTTGCATTGTTACTCCTCTTAGGGTTTAACGGCGCGAATTTAGCCGTTTTTAGCTGTGCGTCTTCGACGAACAGGATTATTTATTCAGCCAGAGCACCACCGCGGCGGTGATCAGCATATTGGCCAGGGCCAGCGGCAGCAGGCCTTTCCAGCCCAGGTTCATCAGCTGGTCGAAGCGGAAGCGCGGGATGGTCCAGCGGATCCACATGAACAGGAAGATGAAGAGCAGGGCCTTGGTCATCAGCACGGCGAAGCCGATCAGGCCCACCCACCAATGGGCACCCCAGGCAGCTTCGTTCACAAAGGGAATATCGTAGCCACCGAAGAACAGTGTAGCCATGACCACGCTGGAAATGAACATGTTGATGTATTCGGCAAAGAGGTAAAAGCCCAGTTTCATGGACGAATACTCCTGGTGATAGCCGAAGTTGAGTTCGTTTTCCGCTTCCGGAAGGTCGAAGGGGGTGCGGTTACATTCGGCCAGGGCGCAAACGAAGAAGATCAGGAAGCCAAGGGGCTGGTAGATAATGTTCCAGCCATGTGCCTGCTGGTAGGTGACGATTGCGCTGAGGCGCAGGTCGCCCACGATCAGCAGCACGGCCAGCAGGGAAAGACCCATGGCCAGCTCGTAAGAGATCATCTGCGAGGCGCCACGGATGGCGGCCAGCAGAGAGAACTTGTTGTTGGAGGCCCAGCCACCGATCATGATCCCGTAAACACCGAGGCTCACCACGCCAAAGATGTAGAGCACGCCGATGTTGATATCGGCGATCTGCAGGGGCACCTGGCGGCCGGCCAGGTCGATCGTGCTGCCCCAGGGAATGACCGCGGAGGTCAGCAGGGCGGTGATCATGGCCAGCATGGGGCCCAGGATGAACAGGAATTTTGAGGACGTCAGGGGGATGATCTCTTCCTTCATGAACAGCTTCAGTCCATCAGCCATCGGCTGAAGAAGCCCAAAGGGACCGGCACGGTCGGGACCCACACGATCCTGCAGCCAGGCGGCGATCTTACGTTCGGCGTAGGTGCTGTACATGGCCACCACCATCGACAAGGTTACAATGCCGAGGATGAGGATGAGTTTTTCCAGTAGGATCCACCAATCGATTTGCAGAAGATATATCATTTCAAAAAAGTCAAAATTCAAAAGTCAAAATTCAGGCTTCGACTCCGTTTCACTTCGCTCAGCCTGACGGGAGTCATCATCCGGCTGAACCTTAAACTATCACTTCTCTTCCCCTTCCAATCCCTCGATATTCTTTATTCCTTGTTCCCGACTTCGCCACGGCTATGTCGGGCAGGCTTTATTCTTTATTTCCTCAGGGCGTATTCGGGTTGGTTCTGTCTGTACACGCCAGGTTGCGTCCCTGGCCCTGCTTCACATCGGTCACATTGGCACCGGTAGCGGCGGGATCGCCATTGAACGTGGCGCTCGTTGCCGGGCCGGCGATCAGGTTCAGGTCGACGTTATTCACCTCGCTGACCGAGTGGATGTCCATCATCAGGTTGGGCTTGCGGCCCATGAGCGGCTCAAAGGTTTCCTGCGGCCTGGTGATATTGGTATAGTGACCGGCATTGATCACCGAATGGCGATCCACGCGGGTCGGACCTTCGATCACCCAGTCGCTGACTTTCTTCTTGTCGAACCGGCATTCGTTGCAGATCCAGTCTTCCACCTCCCCGAACTGGTCCTTGCGGGCCGTTACGCGGAGCACGTCGTCACCGCGCATCCAGAGGCGCACATGGCCCTTGCATTGGGGGCAGTCGCGGTGCGCATCTACCGGCTTGGTGAACCATACGCGGTTCTTGAAGCGGAAGGTGCGGTCGGTGAGGGCGCCTACGGGGCAGACGTCGATGACGTTGCCGATCATCGGGCTCTCGAGCGAGTTCTGGATATAGGTAGCGATCTGCGCATGGTCGCCGCGGTCGAGCACGCCGTGTTCGCGCGCGCCGGCCACCTGGTTGGCGGTATGCACGCAGCGATAGCAGAGGATGCAGCGCGTCATGTGCAGCTGGATGTAGGG
>CBHWDR010000611.1:0-2492 GCA_966112575.1 uncultured Chitinophagales bacterium | reverse complement strand
ACTGGGAGGAGACTCCCCTTGGTGCTGCCGATTACTGGCCTGTATCGCTGAAGATCGCGGTCAATACCCTGCTGGACTCGGCTTTTCCGATGCTCCTGTTCTGGGGAGAGAATCAAGTTTGTTTTTATAACGACGCTTTCCGACCGGCATTGGGTAAAGAAGGGAAACATCCCGGTATTTTAGGAAAGGGGGTTAAAGAGTCTTTTGCCGAGCTCTGGCATACCGTTGAACCATTTTTTAAACAGGTGTTACAAAAGGGTGAAAGTGTTTTCCGGGAGAACCTGCTTGTTCCATTGTTCCGGAATGGCCAGGTCGAAGACGCGTACTGGACGGTGAACTACAGTCCCTGGCGTGATGAAAACGGGTTGATCAAAGCGGTGCTGGTCGTGTGTACAGAAACTACATCGGAAATTACCCGCCACCGCAATATAGTGGAAAGTGCCAAGGGGCCGATCATGATCTTCAAGGGAGAAGAACTCGTGGTTGAAGAAGCGAACCAGGCTACCCTGGACTTATGGCAGGTCGATCGTTCTGTTTTAGGACAGCCTTTTTTGGAGGTCAAGCCGGAGTTTGTCAACCAGGCTTTTCCTTCCCTGCTCCGGGAAGTGCTGCGTACCGGTCAACCTTACAAAGGCTATGAAGTTCCTGCCATCTTCCTCCGCAATGGAGGCAGGGAGGAAACCGTTTATTTCAACTTCGAATACACGCCTTACCGCGAAGCGAATGGCGATGTAACGGGTGTGATCATCCTCGCGATCGATGTTACCGAACAGGTGCTGCAGCGTTTACGGTTGCAGGAGGCTGAAGACGAGATGCGCCTGGCCATGCAGGCGGCCGACCTGGGTTATTGGAATTACGATCCGGCCAGCAATACATTTAAGTGCAATGACAAGACGCGAGAGCTGTTTGGATTCCCCGATAGCGAGAATATCGAATTTGACTTGGCCTTACAGAATATTCATCCGGATGACCGAAGTCAGGTTGTTGTCGCCATCCGCTCTGCTTTGGCTTATGATAACGATGGGCATTATGAAGCCGAATACCGGGTGATCCATCCTGTTACCGAACGCAAATATTACGTGCGCGCCAAAGGTCGCTCGTACCGAGATGAATCGGGTGCGGTTTATCGGATGAGTGGAACAGTACAGGACATAACGAGCAGCAAGTTGGCGGAGGACGAGCTGCGCCGGCAAAAGCAGTTCCTCGATGGCATCCTGGAAGCGAGCCCTTCGCTTACCTATCTGTATGATCTGCGAAAGGACGCCAATGTGTTTGCTTCCAAACAGGTGGCGGCGATTCTGGGCTATAGCAGAGAGGAAGTTGCTGACATGGGGGATCGGTTTTTGCCTTCGATCTTGCACCCGGATGACGCACCGGCGATTGGAAATCATTTTCAGCTGATTGTCGGTGATCCGTTGAACGGCATCTACGATCAGGAGTACAGGGCCCGCCACAGAAACGGGCATTGGATCTGGTTGTACGACCGGGCCCGCGTGTTCGAACGCGACGCATTGGGCCAGCCGGCATTGATCCTGGGCGTGTCCACCGATGTTACATCCCGAAAGAAACTCGAGCTGGAACTCGCCAGTCGTTTCGAAGAGCTGGAGACTGTATACCGCACGGCGCCGGTGGGGCTTTGCCTTATTGACAAGGAGCTTCGTTACATCCGCGTAAACAACCGCCTGGCTGAAATTAACGGGCTGCCTGTTGAAGCTCATCTCGGGCGAACAATTTTCGAGGTGGTACCGGATATTGCAAAGCAGGCAGCGCCCCTGTTTCAACAGGTCTGGGAAACCGGAGCGCCATTGATTAATCTTGAAATAGAAGGGGAGACAAAAGCCCAGTTGGGGGTAAAACGTGTATGGCGGGAGAGCTGGTATCCAGTTAGAGGGAATAATGACGAAGTGATCGCCATCTCCGTGGTAGCTGAAGAGATCACCGAACAGAAGCGATTTGTTGATGCTTTACGAACGAGCGAGGCACGTTTCCAGAACCTCGTGCGTGATGCAGATGCTGCCATTGTTGTTTTGATGGGTACAGACCTAGTAGTTGAGGTGGTGAATAAGGCCTATGGAAGATTGGTTGGACTTGAACCTGTTGATTTGATCGGCAAGCCCCTCTTTGAACTGCTACCCAATGCAGAAGCTTACTACCGACCTTTACTGGAAGGGGTCATAAGCACAGGCGAGCCGCTTCATTTATACGATAGCCCGTATTCGGTAGTGACGAATGGAAAAGTTTTCGAAGGCTATTTACACGTTGTTTATCAACCCTACCGGTCTGAAGACGGACGCATCTTGGGCGTAATGGCCATTCTTCAGGATGTGACCGAATCCGTGAAGACACGCCAAGCCCTCGAAGAAAGTGAAGCCCGATTCCGCTCGCTGATTGAGGAATCGCCAGTGGGCGCCGCCTTGTACGTCGGTGAGGAGTTTAAGGTGGAGCTTGCCAACGAAACCTTGGAAGCGCTTTACACGTGCCTTTGCAACCGC
>CBHWDR010000610.1:0-2511 GCA_966112575.1 uncultured Chitinophagales bacterium | reverse complement strand
CAGAAAGCCACTGACCGTCCAGAGCATCAGGGGCAGGGCGATGATCATCGAGGTGAGGCGGTGCCAGCGATAGGCATGCCGCCGGAAGAACTTGCCGGCTTTCATGGCTTTTTATTGAAGCATGAGCCCAGGTCGTAGGAGAGGCCGAGCGTAAGGTGACGGGGTTCGCCCAGCTGATAGCTGTAGCCCGAGCCGCTTTTCGTTACCAGATAGGCGTAGTAATGGTCGGTAGCATTCATCAGGTTGGCCCAGATCTCGAAGCCTTTGTGCTGGTAACCGGCACGCAGGTTCAGCGTATGGTAGCCCTCATACCTGGAGGTGTTCTTCGGGTCCACGTAATAGGCGCCCACATGTTGCCACTCGGCGCCCAGGCGCAGGCCTTTGGCAAAGGCAGGGCGGTACCAGGCCTCGGCATTATGGATCCAGCGTGGTGCGCCGGCCATTTCATTGCCATTATAGCTCACGCCTTTTTCCACGAACTGCTCGAAGCGGTGCGCGCTCACCGCTCCACCCATGCGGATGCTGAGCACCGGCAGGGGCGTGGCCGTAAGGGAGAACTCCAGGCCTTTGTGCACCGTCCGGCCGGCATTGCGGTTCTCGGTAGAGCCGTCATCCAGCCGTACCGATACCACTTCGTCCTTTCCTTCCAGGCGGTACAGGCTGAGGTCAACCGTCAGCTTGTTGCGCACCAGCTCCGCCCAGCCGCCGGCTTCATAGTTGCGGAAAACGGCCGGTGTGAGCGCCGGCACTTTCACACCGGTGTACATCTCCGTTACCTGTGGCGGCACAAAGCCTTCGCTGTAGTTGGCATAGAACCCGGTGCGGGGATTGAGCGCATAGGTGATGCCGATCTTGGGGCTCACCCGGTTGAAATGATTGACCGTGTCGGCAGAACCGCTGAAGGCGGAAGGCTTCAGGCGATTGTCGAACGCATAGCGGAAATGGTCGTAGCGCAGGGAGACCACCACCTGCCAGTCGGTTGCCGGCGCAAAGGCAAAGGAGCCGAAGGCCGCATAGTTGTTGATCCGGGTCCGGTAATTGGTCAGTGCGCTGTCGATTGCGGTATAGGCGACATATTTACGGCTGATCGTATCTTTTTTGATCCGTATATAATCGGCCTGGTAGGCGGAGGGACTGAGGTCGGCCGAGAGTCCGCCGGTAAGGCTGGCGTGTTTCCACGCGAACGCCTGCCGGTGCTGTGCGATCAGCGCGTAGCTGTTGAATGCGCTCTCGTTGATCTCTCCGTGGGCCAGGTCTTTTTTACCGGTCCATGAGGCACCTGTTTTCTTATAATCATCCTTGATCCGGTAAGCCGGGTTCTGGCCAATGCTGTTGTTGCGATAGATGAGCGAAGCCATGGTCCTGCTGCGCTCGTTCCAGGCCTGCGTGATCGTGGACCGCAGGCGCAGCGCATCCACCTTTCTCCAGGTGAAGGTTTGGGGATTCACGAATGTGCGGGTATGGAACATGAGGCTGTCGACACCGCTGGGCATATCACTGTAATAACGCATCCAGGTAAGGCTGCTCGAAACGGAGGTCTTATTGGAGAAACGGTAGTCGGCGCGCGCCGTCCAGGTCTGCTTGTGAAAATCGGTGAACTCCATGAAGGAATGGCGCTTGTCGGCATAATAGCCACTCAGGGCAAAGCCCCATTTCTTTTGCTGCCAGGAAGCCTGCAGGTCCCCACGTTTGTAGCCAATGGTATTGGCCTGGGCCGAAAGCTTTACTACAGGCACGGCTGTGGGGGCGAGGGAAATGAAATTGACCACGCCGCCGATCGCTTCACTGCCATAGAGCGAGGAGGAAGGCCCGCGGATCACTTCGATCTGTTTCACCGCGGCCATGTTCATTTCCAGTAAGGCGTTGTGGTTGAACAACCCGGTCGTGCGCACAGGAATGCCGTCTTCGAGATAAAGGAAAAGGCTTTTCGTGGTCATGGGCTGGCGGATGCTCATCTGGTGCTGCTCGTTGCCGAGGTTGACCATGTTTACGCCGCTGACTTTGTTGAGCACCTGGTCGATGGATGCCGGCTTGGTATCCTGGATCATTTTATTGCTCAGCAGGGAGATGGCTACCGGCGCCTGGGCACGTTTGACGATTTCGCCGCGCGTGGCGGTGACCACCACGGAATTCATCAGGGAGGTAGCAGGGGAAAGCAGGATCAGGCCCTGTGCTTCCGCAACGGGAAGCGTGCGCGGAGCATAACCAATATAGCTGATGGTCAGGGTGCGGCAGTCGGTGCAGTTCATCTCGAAGGCGCCAAGGGAATTGGTGGAACAGCCGCAGCGGCAATCGGCGTCGCTGCACCGGACCGAGGCACCGGCGATCGGCTCCTTGGTTCCGGCGTCGATCACCTGGCCTTTGCGCAGGGTCTGGGAATAGGAAAGCAGCGAGATCAGGCAGCCAATGAAGGCCAGTATAAGGCGGGGCATAAAGCTCGTTTGTTGGTTAGGGACAGCAAGGTTCGTTCGAAACCTGTGGTCCGGGAAGTGGGAAAAGCATGAATTGGAA
>CBHWDR010000609.1:0-2513 GCA_966112575.1 uncultured Chitinophagales bacterium | reverse complement strand
GCAACCGCGACTGGTGGCCCAACCAGCTCAAGCTGAACATCCTTCGCCAGCATTCGTCGCTGTCGAACCCGATGGACCCGGAATTCAATTACGCCAAAGAATTCCAGTCGCTCGACCTGCCCACTGTGAAAAAAGAGATCTACGAACTGATGACCACCTCGCAGGACTGGTGGCCGGCCGACTACGGTCATTACGGCCCCTTCTTCGTGCGCATGGCCTGGCACAGCGCAGGAACCTACCGCATCGCCGACGGACGTGGTGGCGCCGGCGCCGGTCAGCAGCGCTTCGCGCCCCTGAACTCCTGGCCCGACAATGCCAACCTGGATAAGGCCCGCCTCCTTCTCTGGCCGGTCAAAAAGAAATACGGAAAGAAACTCTCCTGGGCCGACCTCATGATCCTCGCCGGCAACTGCGCCCTCGAGTCTATGGGCTTCAAGACCTTCGGCTTCGGCGGTGGCCGCGAAGACGTATGGGAGCCGCAGGAAGACGTGTACTGGGGTTCGGAATCCGAGTGGCTGGGCGACAAGCGCTACACCGGTGACCGCGAACTCGAGAACCCGCTGGCCGCCGTGCAAATGGGATTGATCTATGTGAACCCCGAAGGCCCTAACGGCAACCCCGACCCCATCGCCGCTGCACGCGACATCCGCGAGACCTTCGGACGCATGGCCATGAACGACGAAGAGACCGTGGCCCTCATCGCCGGTGGCCACTCGTTCGGCAAGACCCATGGCGCTGCCGACCCTTCGAAATATGTAGGCCGCGAGCCTGCTGCCGCCGGCATCGAAGCGCAGAGCATGGGCTGGACCAACACCTATGGTCAGGGCCATGGCGCTGACACCATCACCTCCGGGCTGGAAGGCGCCTGGACCACCACGCCCACCCAGTGGAGCAATAATTTCTTCGAGAACCTCTTCGGCTTCGAATGGGAACTCACCAAGAGCCCTGCCGGCGCCCACCAGTGGAAGCCCAAGTCAGGCGCCGGTGCCGGCACGGTGCCCGATGCGCACGATGCGTCGAAGCGCCACGCACCCACGATGCTGACCACCGACCTATCGCTGCGTTTTGATCCTGCTTACGAGAAGATCTCCCGCCGCTTCCTTGAAAACCCCGAGCAGTTCGCCGACGCTTTCGCACGCGCCTGGTTCAAGCTCACGCACCGCGACATGGGTCCGCGCAACCGCTACCTCGGATCGGAAGTGCCTGCAGAAGTGCTGATCTGGCAAGACCCCATCCCCGCCGTGGATCATGAGCTGATCAACGATACCGATATCGCTTCCCTGAAAGAGCAGATCCTCGCCTCCGGCCTCACCGTATCCCAACTGGTATCGGTAGCCTGGGCTTCCGCTTCTACCTTCCGCGGTTCCGACAAGCGTGGCGGCGCCAACGGTGCCCGCATCCGCCTCGCCCCGCAGAAATACTGGGAGAGCAATAACCCCGTGCAACTGGGAACCGTACTCGAGACCCTCGAAAGCATCCAGACCGCGTTCAACAATGCACAGACCGGAAACAAGCGCGTATCCCTGGCCGACCTGATCGTGCTGGGTGGCTGCGCAGGCGTGGAGAAAGCCGCGAAGCGTGCCGGCTTCGAGATCACCGTTCCGTTCACGCCCGGCCGCACCGATGCCTCGCAGGAGCAGACCGACGTGGAGTCCTTCTCCGTGCTCGAGCCCCGCGCCGATGGTTTCCGCAACTACGTGAAAGGCAAGCTCAGTGTAGCCGCCGAAGAGCTGTTGGTGGACAAAGCCCAGCTCCTCAACCTCACCGCGCCGGAACTGACCGTGCTGGTGGGCGGCATGCGCGTGCTGAACACCAACTGGGACCGCTCGCAGCATGGTGTATTCACCAACACGCCCGAAGCGCTGACGAACGATTTCTTCGTGAACCTGCTTGATTTCGGTACGAAGTGGAGCGCCACCTCCGATGCGCAGGATGTATTCGAAGGCCGCGACCGCAAGACCGGCGACGTCAAGTGGACCGGAACGCGTGCCGACCTAATCTTCGGTTCCAACTCGGAACTGCGCGCCCTGGCGGAAGTGTATGCCTGTGAAGACAGCAAGGAGAAGTTCGTGAAGGACTTCGCTGCTGCCTGGAACAAGGTGATGAACCTCGATCGTTTCGACCTGGCTTAAGTTTGAAGGTTATAGATAAGAAAAGGGTGGCCGAAAGGTCACCTTTTTTTTGGCATTGGTCTAACCATTTTTTGAACCACTAAGACACGAAGGCACGGAGTTGCACAAAGGATTTTTTCCTTTTCCATGTTACATGATTAATGGAAATAGGCAGCGTAAGCTTTGTCGATTTCGATGATATCGGCCTGCAGAGGCTTTTTTTTCGGATCAAATAAATAGATGCCCCAGAGCTCGTCGAGGGTGTCGAGGCGGATCAGTTGAGAGCGCTTGCCAAGAGAACGGAAGTGCAGGTATTTGTAGCCTTCTGCGTCGATCACCGGCAGGCCTTTCTTTTCGAGGTAGGCGATCGATTCGTTCATGGAATAGAGGTAGTCGTCCATG
>CBHWDR010000608.1:0-2514 GCA_966112575.1 uncultured Chitinophagales bacterium | reverse complement strand
CAGCGTTTTCCCGCCGGTGGTGAAGCTGATCGTTAATGTCTGGCTCCTGTTCACGGTGCTTTATTGCATCGTTGCCCTCATCTTTTCGTGGATGCCCAACAAGCCGCTCTGGAGCTGGACCATCTACCAATATGCCCTGCTGGCTTTCCTGGCCGCTTTCTTCGCCTGGTACCGGTTCTTCCGCAAGGAGCGCCGGCTCGAGATGCGTATCTGGGACGACCGGCCGATCGGGATCGCCGATCGCTGATCTTGCAGGATCCACACGGCTGATTTATCATTGATCCATGAATTACTCCCTGGAAGGTTTCATTGTTAAGACCCGGTCAGCCGATCTTCTTCCCCTGCTCAAGGATTGGATGTTTCTCGACCTGGAGCCGCAGGGGGAGATGCATTTTGCCGATGTGCAGCAAAGCCAGCCGCATGCACTCCTCCTCTACCGCGGACCATCAGGCTGGCTGGTGCTGTTGCCCGATACCTTCCAGGCTGTCAATGGACTGCAGGCGCTTTCGAATGAAGATTTCCTGCTGCAATTCAGCAGCAAGCAGACCGGTTACGTCCGGGGGTTTGAATGGGGCTTCCAGGTTGCGGAGATGACCGGCTATGACTTAGGTGTGCAGGATGTGGACCACGCCATCCGTGAAGGATTCCGGACTTGCCTGGGGCAGGATCTAGAAGCGATCCAGCCTGATGCCGTCTTTCTGCAATTCGGAGTGAAATACAATGCAGAGCGGGGCCGGAAACGACTGCGCCTTTCCCTGAATCCTTACCGGCGCTTTCTCCAGGCTGCCATTGGCAAGGATCCAAAGGCTTACCGAAACGGTGACCTCGCTTCCGGACAGGCATCTTTCGAAACGTTTATCCGACAGGAAGGCGTGCCGCCAGCCGAGGTGGACGACTGGTGCAGGAAAGCATATCGCTTCACCAACCGGGCGATCGAGCAACATGACCTGCGCAAGCGCCATTCCATTCCAGGCGGTAAGATGATCCTTACCTTCCTGGTTGTTTTCTCCCTGCTTTATGTGCTCGTTGCCGCGCTCATCTCCTTGTTTCCCGCAACCCATCCCTGGAGCTGGACGTACTGGGGTATCACCATGGGTGTGGCCTTACTGCTCTTCCTATTTCTTTCTATTCGCCTGAAGCGCGTCCCCCAGGTGCAGGTCCGGTTTTTCGATGATGAAACCTCGCAGGAAACGATGGATCGCTTTCGGAAGGAGGAACAGCTGAAACTGGACTAAAGTCCGGTAGCAGGGAAGATCCCGGTTACCCCGGGCTTTAGCCCGGGGCAAGTAAGCCCAATCTCCCAATCTCCAATCTCCCAATTCCTAATACCTAATCCCTCAATACCTTAATCCCCTTCCCACTACCGCTGCTGCACCTGCAACTCCTCCCAGGGCGTGCTGCCGTCTTTTTCCCGTTTGAATACATGCGCGCCCGATTCGGTGAGGACGATCTCGGCGGTGGTGAACACGAGATTGGAGTCGAGGAGGTGGCCGCCGATGGTGCGGCCGGTGGAATCGGAAATGCTCAGGTGGAGGTGGCTGCCGTTGGTGGAAACGGTACCTACCAGGCTGACGATCTCGAAGTGGCCCTGGCCCGAAGCGCCATCAGGCTGGTTGGCAAAGCGCAGGTTGTACTGCGTGAGCGAGCCCACACAGGTGGCCACCCAGCCGGCCTCGATCTTATGCGCCTGCACATAGGCCGTGATCTCTTTTTTAAGGTCCTGCCCGGGCTTCAGGCGGAATGCGTGGTGCTTGGTCATAGAGGTAGATTGACAGGCGAAGAAGAGGAGGAGTAAGGGGAGGTATTTCACACCATGAAAGTAGTTAGAGAAGGAACGCAGATAATCATGATTTGTATGATTGCGCAGATGAGTTTTTCTATAAGCAATCCTATAAATCATGACCATCAGCTAAATCTGCGTTCTTTTCTCAAAGCTCGGTCGAGGGATCCCAAAACAACGCCTTAAACTCCACTACCTGGTCGTTCTCCACTTTTATTCCCTCTTTCTCGAGGAGCTCCTGCATTTTTTCGGGGGGCGAGAAGTGCATCTTGCCCGTGAGCAGCCCGTTTCGGTTGACCACGCGGTGCGCGGGCACCTTGGGCACCATCACGTGGGAGGCGTTCATGGCCCAGCCCACCATGCGGGCCGAGAGCTTCGTGCCCAGGGCCTTTGCTATGGCGCCATAGGAAGTCACCCGTCCTTCGGGGATGGCGCGCACTACCTGGTAGACCAGTTCGAAGAAGGAGGCATCACGCCGGCCCGAGGGCATGATGGACTTGAGGTGATCGGTTTCCGGTTTCTTGGGAGGCATGAGGGGAAGTTCGGATTTTTTTGCTCGCCTCGCTCGCCGGAGTTAACCACTAAGACACGAAGGGCACGAAGAAGCACAAAGGATAGTTATTCTTGAACTACGCCTACGCTGAAGCTTCGGCGTACGGAGCACAGAGACACGAAGGCACAGAAAGCACTGATGGTTGTCGCGCAGAGGCGCGGAGGACGCAGAGTATAGTGAT
>CBHWDR010000607.1:0-2518 GCA_966112575.1 uncultured Chitinophagales bacterium | reverse complement strand
AACGCGTAGCGGCAGGAGAGGGGAACAAGGTCTATGGCGTTACTTCCGTGCTGATCCAGGCCTGGTTCGACGTGGAATACCTTTTTGATGTATCGGAGAACGCGTTCAACCCGCCGCCCAAGGTCAAGAGCGGGGTGATCCGGCTGGTGCCCCGCAGGGAGCCGCTGCCGCTGCGCAGCCGGGAGGATTTCTTCCGGCTGGTGAAAGCCGCTTTCGGGCAACGGCGAAAGACGCTGCGGAATGCCTGCAAGGCTTTGTTCGACGAGGCTACGCTTGCAGACCCGATATTTGCGCGGCGCGCCGAGCAGCTCAGCGTTTCTGAATTTGCCCAACTAAGTTTCCGTATGAAATGACACCCAAGGTAATTATCACCGCACCCGCCCATCACCTGCTCACGGAAGGCCTCCGGTCGAGGGGCTATGTCGTTGTAGACCGGCCTACGATCAGCTATGAAGAGCTGCTGGAACTGGCGCCCGAGGCCGAAGGGCTGGTGGTGACCACCCGGATCCGGATCGACGCGGCCCTGATCGACCGTGCACCCGCACTGAAATGGATCGGCAGGCTGGGAAGCGGCATGGAGCTCATCGACGCGGAATATGCCCGCTCAAAGGGGATCCGCTGCGTGAGCACTCCCGAGGGCAATGCTCCGGCCGTGGGCGAACACGCGCTGGGCCTGCTCTTGGCCCTCATGAACCGGATCCATCGCTCGGCCGTGGAGGTAGGCAAGGGGATCTGGCTCCGGAATGAGAACCGGGGAATCGAGCTTTCGGGTAAAACCGTGGGTATCATTGGCTATGGCCATACCGGTTCGGCCTTCGCCCGGCTCCTTGCGCCTTTCCGGGGGAAGGTGCTGGCCTATGACAAGTACAAGCAAAACTTCGGCACTGAGCTCATCCGGGAGGCCAGCCTGGAAGGGATCGCGCAGGAGGCCGACGTGGTGAGCCTGCATCTTCCCTTAACCGCTGAGACCCATCATCTTGCGAACGATGATTTCTTCCGGGGCCTCAGAAACCGCCCCTTTTTCATGAGCACCTGCCGGGGCCCGGTAACCGACACGGCCGCCCTGATCCGCGCCCTCGACGGGGGGCTGATCGCCGGTGCTGCCCTGGACGTACTGGAAAACGAAAAGCTGCCCAGCTTCAGCCCGCTGGAAAGGGAACAGCTGCAGTATCTCAGCCACCACCCTGATGTAGTGCTTACCCCGCACATCGCCGGCTACAGCGATGAGGCCTTCCGCAGGATGTCGGTCTTGCTCCTCGACAAGCTTTAAATAGGGAAAATCCGAGGCTTTCCCTTCGTTATTTTACGGCTATTCCCCGCTGATAATCGGTCAGTTGTACTCTTCTCCCGCAGGTTTTATGGAGCTAATTTTAACATCATAAAACCACACCCTTATGAAAACACTCTTCTCCTTCCTCGCCCTCGCCGCACTCGTGCTGACCTCTTCATTTACCGTGAATGAGCAGCAGCAGTTAAATGAGCAGGCATCTGCCACGTTCAATTGCTTCAATTTCGTGCGCGCACACCGCCAGGCAAAGAATGTAGTGATCAACTGGTCGGTCAACGATCCTTCGATCGTGCAGTTCACGATCGAGCGTTCGTACGACGGCGAATTCTTCGATCCCGCTGGTGGCCATGCCTTCTCCGGATCAGGAAGCTACAAATTCACTGACCTGAACGTATTTCCCGGTATGATCTACTATCGCATTGTTGCTCTGAAAGCCGATGGCACTACCGAGTGTTCGCCGGTTGAGACGGTGCGCATTGTATCACGTGGATAAGCGAGGCAGACCTCGTGTCTGCCTTCCTTGTTTACCAAATCCTCCGTCTATGAAAACACATCTACTCTTTTTTCTCTTATTGGCTAACCTTACCCTCCGTGCGCAGATCACCACACCGGTGATCAAGGCGGGCTTTGGAGTAGACGCGGAACTCCGCGCCAACTACTTCAACGGCTTCCTGCAATCGGGTAACGACGACTGGTATAACAACGGGGCCAGCGGTACGGGTCGCTTCGTGATCGACACCACGGGCGCCTACACGCAGATCCAGCGCTACCTGAACAATATTCCCAGCCGCAGCCAATCGATCTATCGCACCATGAACGTTCCGGCCTTCACCACGGTGAACAACCGGATCTGGCTCGATGCCCTCTGGGTACGCGATTATCATGGAAACGATACGACGGTATTCACTTCGGGCTCCGACAAGAACGGTATGAGCCCTGCCAGCTGGACCGGTGGTATCCAGGGCATCCCTGACAAGAACGATATCCTGGATATGTTCATGCACGTTCGCCGTGCCGGTCCCAATCCTACCGATTCGCTCTGGTTCTTCGGTGCGCTTTCGCTCGATAACACCACGGGCAATCGTTATTTCGACTTTGAGATGTACCAGACCGATATCTATTACGACCGTCCCTCGGGCCGCTGGTATGGCTTCGGTCCGGATGCAGGCCATACGAGCTGGCAGTTCGATGCCGCCGGAAATATTACCCGTCCCGGCGACATCATTTTCT
>CBHWDR010000606.1:0-2521 GCA_966112575.1 uncultured Chitinophagales bacterium | reverse complement strand
GGGGAAGGGCTTCGAGTCGGACTCACGCGAGTCGTTCTGGAAGGTATAGGTACCGCGGAACACGTTGGAGAACTTGCCGAAGCGCGAGTTCAGTTCACCGGCGAGCGAATAGAAATTCGCACCCTGGAAGTAGTTCGAGTTCTTGAACCAAAGCGCGTTGTTGTCGGTACGGCCGGCATTGTTGGCAAAGGCCGTCAGCGGAGAACGCGAGGTGCTCGGCGGGTTGGGCTCGCCGCCTTCCACCTGGTTGTAGCGGATGTTGAAGCGGTGCTTGTCGCTGATGTTCCAGTCGATACGGGCCAGCATTTTGGTGCGCTCGATCTGGGTGCTGTAATTATCGTACGGGCCGGTCTCGTAACCATAGGTGGTCTTGAGGTAGTTGCTGATATACGCCAGCGAGTCGGCCGTAGGACGGGCGATGTTGGGAGCGGAACCGAAGCCGGCGCCAGGGCGGGAAGCCACGCGGTTCTGGATCTGCTTGGGCTGGTTCTCCGTCTCATAGCTGAGGAAGAAGAACAGCTTGTTCTTGATGATCGGGCCACCGATGCGGGCACCGTACTGCTCGAAGTCGAAGGGGGGGCGGGTGAATTTCGCACCGTTCACCTCGTCGCCCTGCTGCTTCTCGGAGCGCCAGTAGCGATACACGGAACCCTGGAACCGGTTGGTACCGGAGCGGGTTACGGCATTCACGGCAGAACCGATGAAGCCCGACTGACGGATGTCGTAGGGAGAAACGCTCACAGAGATCTCATCGAGGGCATCGAGGGAGATCGGCGAACCGCCGGCCGGCAGGTTGGTACCGATACCGAAGGCGTTGTTGAAATCCGAACCATCCACGGTGATGAAGTTCTGACGCGAGTTACCACCGCCGATGGCATTGCCATTGGCCTGGGGGGTAAGACGGGTCAGGTCATTGATGCTGCGGGAAATGCTCGGCAGGGTCTGGATCTCGCGGCGGCCGATGTTGGTGGTAGCACCATTCCGGTTGGCGTTGAGGATTGAGTTGCGGGCACCGGCCGTGGTCACGACCACATTCTCCAGCGCGCCCTGGGCCGTCTGCATGTTGGCATCAAGGATGTAAGCTTCCGCAAGTTTGAGGTTGATGTCGTCGAACTTCTGGGTGGTGTAGCCCACATAGCTCACTTCTACATGGTAAGGACCGCCGGGACGCATGTTCGGGATGTTGTAGGTCCCATTGTTCTGCGTCTGGCCGGTGTAGCGTGTGCCGGAAGGTTCGTGAACGGCAATGATCGTGGCGCCGGCCAGGAGCTGACCGCCGGTTCCTTTAACGGAGCCGGTCATGCTACTGGTGGTCACCTGAGAAAAAACAAAGGTGGATGCCAACAGGGTTAGAGTCAGCAGACACAAGATTCTCTTAAGCATAAGTAAAAAGGATTGTTTTCAGCCGCAAAGAAAAGGCTAATTATCCGAAAAGGAGCCGGCGGATATTAACATTTTGCGTCCCGGGAGGCCCGATTGACAAGGGTTTTCGACCAGTTGCATTTAACAATCGATGGTTCCACGCCAAATCCTTTCGAAACCGGGAAAATCGGGGTTCCCGGCCGGCGTCCTGGACAACCCCGGGCTGTTTGTGCCTAACTTTGCAAAAACAACCTCCATGCTCCATACCATAGAAAGCGCCATTGAAGACATCCGCCAGGGGAAACTGGTGGTTGTGGTAGACGATGAAGACCGTGAGAACGAAGGCGATTTCATCACCGCAGCCCATAATGTGACCCCAGAAGTGATCAATTTCATGAGCAAGCATGGCCGTGGCCTGATCTGCGCCACGCTTCCCGAAGAGCGTTGCGAAGCCCTGGGGCTGGAGCTGATGGTAAATAATAATACGGCCCTGCATGAGACCGCTTTTACTGTTTCGGTGGACCTGCTCGGCCATGGCTGCACCACGGGCATCTCGGCCCACGACCGGGCCAAGACCATCCAGGCGCTGATCGACCCCAATACCAAACCGGAAGAGCTGGGCAAGCCCGGCCATATCTTTCCGCTGCGGGCCAAGCGGGGCGGCGTGCTCCGCCGGGCCGGCCATACCGAGGCCGCCTGCGACCTGGCCCGGCTGGCCGGTTTCGAACCTGCCGGCGTGCTGGTGGAGATCATGAATGATGATGGTTCCATGGCCCGCCTTCCCGAACTGATCGAGATCGCCAAAAAATTCGACTTCAAGATCATCTCGATCAAGGACCTGATCGAATACCGGGTCTGCCGGGACTCCCTCATCGAGGAGATCGTGCGGGTAGACATGCCCACACAGTTCGGCCATTTCAAGCTGGTGGCCTTCCAGGAAAAAAATTCTACCAACGAGCACCTGGCCTTGATCAAGGGCAGCTGGCAGCCCGATGAGCCGGTGATGGTGCGGGTGCATTCGAGCTGCTTCACCGGCGATATCCTCGGCTCGCTCCGCTGCGACTGCGGCGAGCAGCTCCACCAGGCCATGCAGATGGTAGAGGAAGCCGGACAGGGCATTATTCTTTATATGAACCAGGAAGGCCGCGGCATCGGCCTG
>CBHWDR010000605.1:0-2524 GCA_966112575.1 uncultured Chitinophagales bacterium | reverse complement strand
GGAATCACCTGCAGAGGAGAGCTTTTTCACCTGTCCCTGCGAAGAAATAAAATAGAGCTGGTCCAGGTGGTCCACGGCTACATCGGCAATATCGCCTTCAAAGCTGCGGACCAGCCGGAACAGGGAGTCGCCCTGGGCTTTTGCAGCCCTGAAGCCGAAGGCCAGTACGAAGAGAATGATCAGGCGTTGGACCAATTGCGGTAGATTTTTTCGTTCCGGCCATTATGGGCGATCAGCTGCAGCTCTTCACCATCGTAAACGGCATAGGTGAAATAGTTGATCCAGTCGCCCAGGTTGATGTACCGGCTCTCTGAAGATAGACGATAATCGATGGGCAGGTGTCTATGGCCGAAGACAAAATAGTCGATCTTTTCCTGCTGCAGTACTTCTTTGGCGTGAATAAGCAGCCATTCCTGCTCATCACCCAGCCATTTTTCCTCGCTATGGCCTGTCTTGGCCCGGCTCTTCCGGCTCGACCAGTTGGCCAGCCCGATGCCGATCTGCGGGGGCAGGATGCCAAAGAGCCACTGGCAAACAGGGTTACGGAAGATCTTTTTCAGGGTCTTGTAGCCATGGTCGCCGGGTCCCAGGCCATCACCATGGCCGATCAGGAATCGCTTGCCGTTGAAGCTAAACTCTTTGGGCTCGAAATAAACCGGCACGCCCAGCTCTTCCTGGAAATAATCGCGCATCCACATGTCGTGGTTGCCTACGAAGAAATGAACCGGGATGCCGCTGTCGGCGATCTCGGCGATCTTACCGAGGATGCGCACATAACCGCGGGGAACAACGGTTCGGTATTCGTACCAGAAGTCAAAGAGATCGCCCACGATAAACAGCACGGCCGCTTCCCCCCGGATCGCCTCAAGAAACTGCACGATCATTTTTTCCCGCTCCAGCGAGCGGGCATGATCAGGTGCGCCGAGGTGAAAATCGGAGAGGAAAAAGATCTTTTTGCCGGGAGGGAGGGTCATGAGAACGAAGCGATTTCTGGATTTTTGGATGGGGTGATTTTGGGAATTAGGGCAAGGTTACAGCGCAATTTGGCAAATGCCAAAATCTAAGGGGTTCGTTCTATTGAAGATAATGTCTTGGATCGCCTGGTGTCCTACGGTATTCGAACTTTCCCTTTCCACCTTTTGCCTTGATGCAAAAGGTGGAGCCAAAAAATCAAGCACGGACGAACGGGACGTCCGTGCACCGCTCCATTGGTGCCGTTCTCCTCGTTGCGCTCCCCGTTTGATCACAACCGAAAGCTATCCCTCGTATCTATGCGTTGAAAAAGCCTTACTTACCATCATCCACCACGAAGCAATAGACTTCCTTAGGTCCGTGTACGCCTACGACGAGGGTTTTCTCGATGTCGGCGGTGCGGCTGGGGCCTGTGGCGAAGGTGATGCTGGAGGGGAGGAACTGGCGGTATTTATCCTGGAGCTGCACCAGCCCGTCCTTGATGTCGTACACGAGCTGGGAGGTGTAGGCGATGCAGACGTGCACCGGCGCATAAACGCTGGACAGCCGGCCCTGGTGGGCAGCCGTGAGCACGATAGAGCCTGTGCGCGCGATCAGGGATTCACAACTCGTTATGGAGGCTTCGCAAGTGGAGAGATCGCCATGGATGCTGTTGGGCGGGATGATGCCCTTCCATCGGTCTTCTTCCGTATACAGGCGGGTCCACTGGTTCTGATAACAGAGCTTGCCGAAGTTCTCGGCCAGTTCTGTTTCGTCCATGCAGAAAATGAACTTGCCCTGCAGGGAGGTGAACTGCTCGGCGAATTCCACCACCAGGTCCTGCTGCGCAGGCTGGATGGGCAGTTCACCGCCTTCGGCTTTGGGGAAAGGCAATGGCGTTGGGTGTGCCAACGCCATGCGGATCTTCTTCAGTATGTTGTTCTTTGCGGGAGAATTACTCATTTGCTCGCAGGTGCCTGATTGGTAACATTCGGATCATAGGGCGGAACGCCTTCGGAGATGCCGCCGTCGGGATGCTTCTCGTCGCCCTCAACACCCAGGAGGGTCTTGTCCTCGAAAGGACGGGGCCCGATCAGCGCTTCCACATCGCTCTGGAAGAGCACTTCGCGCTCAAGCAGGGCTTCAGCCAGTTTTTCCACTTCACCTTTCTTGTCGGTGAGCATGCGCTTGGTGCGGATGTAGGCATCGTCGATCAGTCGGCGTACCTCTTCGTCGATGATGCGGGCCGTTTCTTCCGAATAAGGCTTCTGGAATGAGTTGTCGGCCTGCGGATCGTAGAAGGAGATGTTGCCCACTTTCGAGCTCATGCCATAAACCGTGACCATGGCGGTGGCGATGCGGGTGATCTGCTGCAGGTCATTCTGCGCACCGGTGGAGATCTTGCCGAAGAAGATCTCTTCGGAAGCGCGTCCGCCCAGGGTCATGCAGATCTGGTCTTCCAGCTGATCGGTATTGTAGAGGTACTGCTCTTTCGGGGTATACTGCGCATAGCCGAGGGCTGCGGTGCCACGCGGTACGATGGTCACTTTCAGCAGGGGATAGGCATGCTCCA
>CBHWDR010000604.1:0-2526 GCA_966112575.1 uncultured Chitinophagales bacterium | reverse complement strand
CTGCGCAGGCGCTGGATGAACAGATTTTCAACCGCTACCAGCACGATCGAGAAAGCGATCAGCGGTTCTACGATGGCGGCCGGCGGATCGATCGTTCCATACATGGCCAGGCCAAGGGTTATCGAATGTGCAAGGGTAAAGGCCGCTGACTGCCAGAGTACGGTTTGCAATTTCGGCTGCAAAAGAAACAGGCAAAGCACGAACAGGATATGGTCGAAGCCCATGGGGATGATGTGCTCAAAACCCAGCTTCAGGTAAAGTACCGCTCGCTCGGTTGAGGACAGCGACTCCAGTTCGGATACGATCACGTGCGCGTTCGCCGACAGGGAGAAGGTGAGCACGGCAAGTGCGATGAGGATGAATTTTCGGGTCATATTAAAAATTGTAGGCGATTCCAAATTTGATAAAGCGTGGAGTTCCGGGCGTATAGTGGATCTCGGTAACCGGAACTGACTCATTGCGAAGAAGGGACTCGGTTTCAAACTGGGCTTCGCGCCATTCACGGTTGAGCAGGTTTTCGATCGACAGGCCCAGTTCCATTTTGGCCAGCCGGTAATTCAGCTGCGCATCGGCAAGAAAATAACCCTCAGCTTTTAAGCTATTGTTTTCATTGGCCGGCCGGTCGCTTACCTGCCGGTACCTTATCGCGCCGGCGAATGCGCCTTTGCGTATGCTCACCCCTCCTATGCTGGTGAACACCGGCGCCAGGGGAATGCGGTCCGCATTTTTCTCAACCCCAAGCGCGCGCGGGTTGGCTGCGTTCAGGTCGAGGTCGAGATAAAGCCAGTCTAGCGGCTGGTAACGGAAAGAGAGATCAAAGCCGATCCTACGCGAGCGGCCCGAGGGCTCTACGATCCCTTCGTCGCCCACGTAAACAAATTCCTGTTCGGAAAGCAGGTGCCAGACCGCGCCCTTGATCAATAGTCGCGCCGCAGGTTTTGCGAGGAAACCCAGATCAGTGCCCAGCACCCTGGGCAGGACCTTGCCGGCCATCCGGTCGAGTACCACACGACTATCGTTCGAATGAAAGCCGATCCCGTTGTTGAGGTAAAACTTCCATTTGGAATTAAGGGTAAAGGAAAGATTGACCTTCGGACTCACCACGCCCTTGCCCAGCCGGCGGAACTCCCGGTCGCCTTGCAGGGCGCTCCGGTACCCGAATCGGAACTGATCGAAACGCAGGCCTGCCTGCAGCTGGATGTTTTTGCCCAGGTCGATACGATCATCAACGTAGAGGTAGGCATTCCCTTCGCGAACATTTCCCTGCTCTACCGCGGATAGGAATTGTCGTTTTGTAACCCGGTTCAGCTGCAGGTCATTGACATGATCGGCCCGAAAGCCGTAGCCAACCTCGAATTCGCTCTTTGCTTTACCCAACCAGTGCATCCGCGATAATGTGCCCAGGTAACCAAACAGGGATCGTTTTTCCTTCTGCTGGATCGCATCGCCATTCACCGGGTCGTTTCGGAAAAAGCTGAAATTCGAAAAGAGGTCGAAGCGGTAGCTACTGAAATATATCTGGTCGGTGGAGGTCCAGCCATTGTTCCATTTTTTCTCGTAGCGTGCGCTAAGGTTGATGCGCCCGGTTTCGCCGCCTTCACTGTCATCGATAGCGCCGAAGCGGCTGATCAGGTTGGAACGGACTGCCCGGTCCGGTATCTGTCCCGATGCATTCCATTTGCTGTCGAACAAGGATGCAATCAATACCAGGCGACGGTCAGCAGATTGCGTAACCAACTTGGTAAAAATATTCAGGCGATGGAAATCCTGTGGTGCTTCAAAATAGGAGCGCGTCCGGAAGTACTCCGATCCGGCATACCATCGCGACTTGCGTGCATCCGCCTGCCGGTCCAGCAGCCGGAAGAAAGCGGCGGCACGTCCATAACCAAAACGTCCTCCTTCGAGCTTGACCTGGTTGCTGCTGAGAAAGTCGCGAGTCTTGAAATCCACCCAGCCCGCTGTGGCCAGGTTACCCTTGGCGGCCAGGTAAGGGCCTTTGTCGAAGTCCACGCGGTCGATCAGCTCGGGAATAATGAAATGCAGATCCGCATAGCCCTGCCCATGCGCATGCGATACCATGTTGACAGGGATGCCATCCACCGTTTCCGCTATGTCGGTGCCATGATCGATGTCGTATCCCCGCAGGAAAAGCTGGTCAGCCTTTCCGCCGCCGGCGTGCTGGGCGATGAACATGCCGGGAACAATACGCAGGATATCCTGCGTTGTCTGAACCGGCCGGAGCCGGATGTCGACCTGGCCGATCTTGTTCAGCGAAGAGCTTTGCCTGCTGATGATCGTTACGGCTGAAAGGTCGGGACGGTCCTGCTGCGTAGTATCGGCGCGAACCGTTGACGAATCGGCTTGATCCTGTAAACCCTGTGCGCGGGTGTTGAGGCCATAGAAGAGGCAGGTGAAAAGTAAAACGTATTTCATGCGTGCTGGCAATGGTCTTCTTATCTACGAGTTTGCGCGCGCTTTCGATTGCCTGTTGCATGCTGCCCTCTTCTTGAAAGTTTTTTGCCCTTT
>CBHWDR010000603.1:0-2527 GCA_966112575.1 uncultured Chitinophagales bacterium | reverse complement strand
CACCGAAACCCAATCCAACGCCGTAATAGAACAAGACTCCGAATGCAGACTGTGCAACGTAATTGGTCAGGGCCATGCGGCCCACCGGCTGCAGGATACGAAGCAGGGCGCCGTTTCTGCCGCGCACCGACCAGTAGCAGCATGCCGCCGCGTAGGCCATGGCCAGCGGTACGGTGTTGAGCGCATAGAAGAGGGTATCCCAGAGTCCCGCTGCTGCCGGGAGGGACTTGCCGTCGGCAAGAAAGTAGAGGCGGCCGAGGCCTGCGAGGATCCCGCCGGTGAAGCCCCAGAGCATGACCCGCTTCAGGAGCTGTTGGTGTTCCTGGAGGTGCAGGTAGAAGCGCGAGCGGCCGATGACCAGCCCAAGCAGGAACATCGACAGCACCTTGGGCACTCGGTTCGAGTCGAGGCGAAGCTGCCAGCCCCACCAGAACCCGGAACGGTTCCAGGCCAGCACATCCCGATACCGGTTGTGCGTGACGAGCCAGTCGTTGAAGTTCTGCTGGGTGATACCCGCCTTTGCGTCCTGCCGGAGCGCCCGATCCAAAAATGGGCGGCTGATATTCCAGCTGCCAGAGCTCAACACTTTGGCCAGGTCGAAAAGCAGGGGAGCAAGGAGGAGCACCGGGACGAGGATCAGGAGCGTGCGATCGCTCACCTTGCGGAACAGGGGCAGGAAGGCGCCCACCACGGCATAGAAAAAGAGAATGTCCCCGTCCCAGATGAGGAGGCAATGGGCCAGTCCGAACACCGCGAGGAAGAAGAGCCGCCGGTAGAAGAACCCGAGGGCCTTCCGGGTGCCGTTGTTCTTTTGAAAAAAGATGATGGCGAAGCCGATGCCGAAGAGCAGGGAGAAGAGGGAATAGAACTTGCCGTCTACCAGCACTTCCTTCACCCCTTCAAGCACCCGGTTGACTGCCGCCGTGCTCCATTGAGCGCGGGCCTCTTCCGGCTGGAACAGGTAGAGCGAGAGTACACCGGCATTGGCGAGGAGGATGCCAAAGAGCGCGAAGCCACGAAGGCTGTCCAGGATACCGGCACGCTCGCCGGCCTGTAGTGGTTGAAGTTTTGGTTGCTCCATTCCCTGAAGGTATTCCGGTTTTCGCCCGTTTACAATCCCGCGTTCGCGCTATTAGGCCTAAAAAAAGCTGCCGTACGCTAAAGCACGGCAGCTCAACAAGATCGTTCCAAAAAAATCAACCGATCGCCTGTTCGAGATCGGCGATCAGGTCTTCCACGTCTTCGATGCCTACGCTGAGGCGGATGAGCGAATCGGTCAGTCCGTTCTTCAGCCGCTCTTCGCGGGGTATGGAAGCATGGGTCATGGAGGCGGGATGATTGATCAGGGATTCCACACCGCCGAGGCTCTCGGCCAGGGCAAAGAGCCTGGTGGAGGAGAGCAGGCGTTTCGCATCGTCTACGCTGTCGCCCTTGAGTGAGAAGCTGAGCATGCCGCCGAAGCCGCGCATCTGCTTCTTCGCGATCTCGTGGTTGGCGTGATCGGTGAAGCCCGGCCAGTAGACCTTGCCCACTTTCGGGTGGTTGCGCAGGTAGTGTGCGATCTTCTCTCCGTTCTCGCAATGGCGCTGCATGCGCACGTGCAGGGTCTTGATGCCGCGCAGCACGAGGAAGCAATCCTGCGGGCCGGGCACGGCGCCGGTCGACTTCTGGATGAAGTAGAGCTGCTCGCGCAGTTCGGGATCGTTCATCACCAGGCAGCCCTGGATCACATCGCTGTGGCCACCGAGGTATTTCGTTACGGAGTGCATCACGATATCGGCGCCGAGGTCGAGGGGATTCTGCAGGTAAGGCGAAGCAAAGGTGTTGTCGACGCAGAGGATCAGCTTGTGTTCCTTGGCGATCGCCGCTACGGCCGCAATGTCGGTTATATTCATCAGCGGGTTGGTGGGCGTTTCCGTCCAGATGAGCTTCGTCTTTTCATTGATGAAGGGACGGATCGCCTGGGCATCCTGCATGTTCACGTAGTGGAACTTGATGCCGAATTTTGCGAAGATCTTCGTGAACATCCGGTAGGTGCCGCCGTACATATCGGAGGCTGCGATCACTTCATCGCCGGGCTGCAGGAGCTTGATCACGGCGTCGGTGGCTGCTACGCCGGAGCTGAATGCCAGTCCGAACTTCCCGTTCTCGATGGCCGCGAAAGCCGCTTCCAGCGCCGTGCGCGTCGGGTTCTGGCTGCGGGCATACTCATAGCCTTTGTGCTGGGCCGGACCTTGCTGTACGTATGTGGATGTCTGATAGATCGGGGTCATGATCGCACCGGTTGTTGGATCGGGCTCCACACCGGCATGGATGAATTTGGTTCCAAGCTTCATATAGCTATTGTTTAAAGAGGGCAAAGATAGTGAGCGAGCATTAGCGAATGCGGAAATGAGAGAATTCGGGAATGGTGGCTCCATGGGGCATGGTCCTTACCCTTTTTTGAACCACGGAGACACGAAGGCACAAAGAGACACACAGGTTTTTGTTTAAAGCAATCTTTTCCTAACGGTTGCCTTCAGGCTTT
>CBHWDR010000602.1:0-2528 GCA_966112575.1 uncultured Chitinophagales bacterium | reverse complement strand
CGGAAGTACTCCACCAGGGCGCACAGGGCGTGCCTTACGAGACCATCGTTGGCAGCGGCACCAATTCGGCTATCCTCCATGCCCTGCCCACGCGGAAGATGATCGCGGCCAACGAATTCGTGCTGGTCGACGCGGGCTGCGCGATCCATGACTATTGTGTCGATATCACCCGCATGTTCGCCTCTTCCGAGCCCCTTTCGGAGCGCCACCTGCAACTCTACGCGATCGTGAACCGGGCCTTTGAAGAATGCATCGCCATGTCGGCTCCCGGCGTACAGTGGCGCGATGTGCACCTGCATGCAGGCCGGCGCATCACCGAAGGCCTGCTGGACCTGGGCATCCTGAAAGGAAATGTCGATAGCCTGATGGAGAAAGAAGCCGGTGCGCTTTTCTTCCCACACGGCGTAGGTCACCTCGTTGGCCTGCGCGTGCGCGATACTGGCCAGGAAGAGAACATCAACCCGAAAACCTATATGGGCGCCCGCCTGCGGGTAGACCTGATGCTGGAGGAAGGACACCTGATCACCGTGGAACCCGGGTGTTATTTCATCCCCTCCCTGCTCAATGATCCCGAGCGCCGGAAGAAATACCGCGACGACGTGAACTGGAAGGAACTCGAGCACTGGCTGCCTATTGGCGGCGTCCGGATCGAGGACAATATCCTGATCACCGCAGAGGGCAATGATAACCTCACGATCGGCGTACCCAAGCTGCTCTGACCAGGAAGGGGTGGCCCTTTCTTTGCATAGAGGAGGTTGGTTGTTGTCCGCGACAAAACAATTGATCGTACCCTGAACTCCGTCCCCCGCTATGAACTCCCAACTCTCTGAGCTACCTTTATCGCTTCCTAAACCCTCTGCCGTGGCCTACATCCGGTTACTCCGGCCCAAAGATTGGGCGAAGAATCTCTTCCTGTTCATCCCGTTGTTTTTTTCCGGAGAGCTTTTTCATTGGCACCACTACCCAAGGCTCCTCCTGGGCGTGATCTCGTTTTGCTGCCTCGCTTCCTCGATCTATATTATCAACGACTACCGCGATATCGAAGACGACCGGCGTCATCCCGAGAAGAAATTCCGGCCCATGGCCTCCGGTTCGGTTGCTCCGGCTGCCGGGCTTACGATCGCGATCCTGCTCGCGATCGGTGGTTTGGTGCTCGCCTGGATGATACGCGACAAGTTCCTTTTTGTCGTTTCCATCTATTACGTGCTGAATCTGGGTTATTCGTTCGGGCTGAAGACGATCCCGATCCTGGATGTGTTCATTGTAGCGGCCGGATTCGTGCTTCGGGTAAAAGGCGGTGCCGTGATCCTGTATATACCCGTATCGGAATGGCTGAATATTATGATCTTCCTGCTGGCCCTGTTCATGGCTATCGGCAAGCGGCGCGACGATGTGCTCATCAAGCTGCAGTCGGGCAATGATATGCGCAAGGCGATCAAAGGATATAACCTCGAGTTCCTGAACGTGGCCACTTCCCTGGTCTGTGCCGTGATCGTGGTCGCTTACTTCATGTACACCATGTCGCCGGAGGTGCAGCACCGCCTCGCATCCTTTGGCTCGAAGATCCCGCTGGGTGAGAGTTCCACGGGAGGCATGTACCGGCTCTACTATACCTGTCTTTTTGTGGTGGCGGGAATAATGCGTTACTTGCAGATCATCTTTGTACAGGCGGCTTCCGGGTCTCCCACCAGGATCTTCTACCGCGACCGCTTCATACAACTGACCATTCTCCTTTGGATCGCCAGCTTTTTCTTCATCATTTACATGAAGGACGTAACCATTTTCGAACGATGAAAAAGAAAATTGCCAACTGGGGTAATTATCCGGTCGTGGAATCCGATGAACGTACGTTCTCGTCCACCGATGAACTCTCCGATACCCTGATGCATTCCGATGGCCTCATCGCCCGGGGGAACGGTCGCTGCTACGGCGATGCTTCTCTGGCTCCCCATACCGTATCCACACTGAAGTTCGACAAAGTACTGTCCTTCGATACGCAGAAAGGCATTTTCGAATGCCAGTCGGGCATCACGCTCGACCAGGTGCTCGAGATCATCGTGCCGAAAGGCTGGTTCCTTCCCGTGACGCCCGGAACGAAATTCATCACCATCGGCGGCGCGGTTGCCTCTGATGTACATGGAAAGAACCACCATGTGGATGGCGCCTTCTCGGCCCACGTGCTGGAGATGGACATCCTGCTTTCTGACGGCAATACCCTCACCTGTTCGCAAACGCAGCATCCCGACCTGTTCTGGGCCACCTGCGGCGGAATGGGGCTTACCGGTATCATCACCCGCGTAAAATTCGATCTGAAAAAGATTGAATCAAGCTATATCAAGCAAAAACAGATCAAGGCTGAGAACCTGGAAGACCTGCTCCGGCTTTTCGACGAGTATGGTCATTATACTTATTCCGTAGCCTGGATCGATTGCCTCAAGAAAGGCACGGGATTTGGCCGCTCCATCCTCATCCTCGGCGAGCACGCCGGGCTGGAGGACCTGGATGAAGCAAAGCGGAAAGCGACGCTG
>CBHWDR010000601.1:0-2528 GCA_966112575.1 uncultured Chitinophagales bacterium | reverse complement strand
AGCAGGTGGTACAGTTCCGTTACCGGTCGGGGCAGGCTGTAGGAATACTGGCAATACGAGATCCCGTATTCCGATATCTGGGCGGCGATCTCCGAAAGCTTGTTCTCCTTGTACCAGGCGATGTTCTGGTTGGCATTGTAGATCGCGTCGGCGACGGTCTTGTAGTTCTGCGGCGTGACAATGGAGAACGTATATTTCGAACGAAGCAGGTAGGGATAAAACTCGGGCGCCTCCTTCAGCATGATCTTCGAATAGCATTCGATCATTTCCTGGTTCTTCTCCGTGACCAGCCGGTCGTCTTTCCGGAAATAGATCTCCACGATCTTCTCCAGTTCCAGCAGGAGCTTGCCTTCGGGCTGGATGAGGTAGTCGATCCGGTAGGCCAGGGCCAGGAGCAGGTAAGCCACGCCGCCCGAGAACTTGTCGGCGTCGATCAGGGCGATCTGGTCCAAGGTTTCCGAGATCCATTTCTTGAAGAACTTGAGCTTGATGGCCTTCTCGTCTTCGGCCACGGGAACGAGGTGCTCGGTATCCACCGGCCTCAGGCTGGTGAAATCCTGCACCAGGAGGTCATCCTGCTTGTCGGCCTTGGTGGCCAGCTCTTTCAGGCCATAATACAGCTTACTGGGATTGGCCGTCTCGAGGTCGGAATAGAAAAGCATGGCCAGCACCTCATCCGTAAACGCATATCGCGTATAGTAAAGGTTGAAATTCATCTCCAGCAGCTTCCGCATCACGGGCACGGAAGGCTGGGGCATGGCCGCCAGGCTGGTGCCTGCCGTGAGCGAGCGGTCATTGTGTTCGCCCCGGATCACCTGGCTGCCCTGGTAAAACAGGAAGGTACCGCCCGACTCGGTGGCCGTATATTCCACATTGCCCACGGCATCATCGCGCAGGTAGTCGAAAAAAGCCGCAATGCTTTCCCGGTACTTCTTTTCCTTGAACAGGACCTCCGCCTCGTTCCACTTTTCCACCTTTTCCATGGTCTTGTTATTGTCGGAATAACGGCCAAAGGGAATGGCGGGTGCGGAGGGAGCGGTTGGGGCTTCTTCTTCGTTTTTCTTCTTGGACCAGCTAAAAATCTTATCCAGCATAGGCAATCGCATTGACGGGCTTGCGTAAAGTTCCGGATTCGGGAGCTTCCTGCCAGCTTCTTTCGATTCGCGTGGAAGGAATATATTCAAAATACGGGCCGCGACCGACCTCACCCCCCGCTCCCGCTCTCCCCGTCCTACGCCACAGGCTTCGGCCGGCGGCGCAAGGAGAGGGGGTGGTCCTGCATTTATCGTCCGTCGTCGGTGGTCCGTCGTCCTTTTTTCCTTAGTTTCGCCGCTATCAAATTTCAAACAGTTCTCCATGAAATTTATCGTTTCCTCCTCCACATTACTGAAGCAGCTGCAGCATATCAACGGGGTGATCAATTCCAATACGGTACTGCCCATCCTTGAGGATTTCTTGTTCGAAGTGGAAAAGAATAAGCTGACGGTCGTGGCCACCGACCTGGAAACGGTAATGCGGATCCAGCTCGACATCGAGGCCCGCGAGAACGGGAAGGTCTGTATCCCGGCCAAGATCCTGATGGACTCGCTGAAGAATATCCCCGACCAGCCGCTGACCTTCAACATCGACAAGAATTTCGCCATCGAGATCACTTCCGACAACGGTAAGTACAAGGTGATGGGCGAAAACCCCGATAACTTCCCGAAAGAGCCCGCTGCCGACGACACGACTTCCTTCACCATGACCTCCTCGGCCCTGGTGACCGCCATCAACAAGACCCTCTTCGCCGTAAGCAACGACGACCTGCGTCCTGCGATGACCGGTGTGTTCTTCGAGCTGAACAAGGATTCGATCCAGTTCGTGGCTACAGATGCCCACCGCCTCGTCCGCTACCGCCGTACCGACGTGCAGTGCCCCAAGCAGGACTCCTTCATCGTTCCGCGCAAGCCGCTGAACCTGCTGAAGGCGGCCCTGCCCTCTAATGAAGACGAGATCACGGTAAGCTATAACCCCAACCACCTCTTCGTGAAGCATGGCACCACGCAGATGAGCTGCCGCCTCATCGACGCCCGTTTCCCGGATTATAAAGTGGTGATCCCGGCCGACAACCCCTACAAGATGGTGGTGACCAAGTCGGACTTCCAGAGCGCCCTCCGCCGGGTGAGCGTGTTCTCCAACAAGAGCACCAACCAGGTGGCCCTGAACATCTCCGGCTCGGAGCTCCAGCTGGCTGCCCAGGATATCGACTTCTCCTTCGAAGGCAACGAACGCATGAAGTGCCAGTACGACGGCGAGGACATCACCATCGCCTTCAACGCCCGCTTCCTCATCGAGATGCTGAATGCCACCGATTCCGACGAGATCCGCCTCGAGCTGGCCACGCCCACCAAGGCCGGTATCATCAAGCCCACCGAGCTCGACGACAATGAAGAAGTGCTGATGCTCGTGATGCCCCTGATGCTGAACCAGTAAGCAGAAAGCAGTCCCGACTACGTCGGGAGCAAAAAGCAGAAAATATAAGAACCCTC
>CBHWDR010000600.1:0-2533 GCA_966112575.1 uncultured Chitinophagales bacterium | reverse complement strand
AGTCGAAGACAGCGGATTTACAGTCCGCCCCATTTGGCCGCTCTGGAACCTGCCCAAATGATTAGGTATGAAACACGTGGTTTAACCCGAAAGAGATGCGAAGGTAAAAGTTTGAAGATGAGCGCAAAATAAATTTTTAACTCCCCTCCCATTTGCCTTCCGGAACCCGGTTTCGCCTGGAGCCACTTGTCGGAATCGAACCAACGACCTACTGATTACAAATCAGTTGCTCTACCAGCTGAGCTAAAGTGGCCAATTATTTTAAAGAACTACCGTGCTTTTCGTCCTGAAAAATTCGGGAGGCAAAAGTATGGGAATTCCCTAATTGAAAAAAAACAAAGCGGAAAAATCTTTTGAAGAGTTCGTTGACGCGTAAGCGGTTAGCATAGGGTGACGGCGGAAAGGCAGGTGGGACGCGGGTTGAAACAATACCTTCCTGCCTGCTGCGCGACCGGAAAATCTTTACAACAGCCGATCGCGAAAGAATTTGAAAGACAGGAAGCGGGGCCAACCTATAAATTTGCGCCATGCCGCTACGTTCCCGTCCCGCAGCCATCCTGACCATCGGAACCCTCGGCTGCGCAGGCGTTTTTCTGCTGTATCGATTTGTGCTGGCCCGGCAGACCTCCGCAGATCTTGGCGGGATCGAGCATTCGGTGATCTATCACCTTCAGCGGTTGCTGGACGGGCAGCCCCTTTACAGCGATCCGGAACGGCTACCCTACGCCATCAACCAGTACGGACCTTTGTACTACCTGCTGATGGCGGCCGTTTGCAAGGCGATCCATCTGCGTTCTGACCAGGTGCTTGCGCTCTTTGCCGTCAGCCGCACGGTGTCGCTTGTTTTGAACCTCGCCTATGCAGCTCTGGTATTCACTTTCGCAAGGCGGATCTTCGCGGTGGGGAAGACCGCTGCCCTGGTGACCGCAGTGCTCGCCTTCATCTTCCTCGAACCCACTTCCTACTCCCGTCCCGACAGCCTCAGCCACCTGCTGATCCTGTTGTGCCTCTTTCTCTTCTTCCGGTGGATGAAGCAACCCAACGTCCGGGTACTGGCAACCTGTGGCATCTTATGCGCGATCAGCCTTTTTGCCAAGCAGAATGCCTTTGTAGCACCGCTGATCGTTGGCCTCTGGCTGCTCGGGCATCAGCAGTTCCGGCCCCTGTTGCTCTTCACTGCCGCGTTCTTTTTCGCCCTGGTGTTGTGCCTGGGCATTGGCCATGCGCTATTCGGGATCCGGAACCTCTGGCAAAACCTCGTCCTTGGCGTGGACAACGGCCTCAGCCTGAACTGGTTCTATGACCAGCTTCTTAAAAAGCTCTTTTCTTCTTTCGGACTTGTTTTCCTGTTTTGCGCCCTGCTGCACTGGAAACTGCAGAATAGCGATCCGCTGTCCAGGTTCGCCAATTTCAGCCTCCTCGTCCTATTTGGCTGCGCAACCTTACTCGCATTTAAATGGGGGTCCACGAATGGCTACTATACCGAGTGGTGGACGCTGGTATTCCTCTGTACGGCGGCATTATGGCAATCGCAGGCCCGTTCAGCCATGCCGGTTGCGGGCGCGCTCTCCTGGTTCGCCGCTGTTGTTCTGGCTGTACGAACGGGACTGATCATGTATCCGCTGATGGAAGCAACCCGCCCATCGATTCGCGAGGAGCAGGCGATGTTCTATCAAAACGACGTGGCGCTTTGTAAACGCATCGGCCAATACCTGGAACCCGGCGACAAGGTGATGATCAACACCCTTCGCACGCAGAGCTTTTATGTGAACCTGCTTTATCCCAACCTCGTCCTTCCGCAGTTCGAGATCGTGTACTTCACCACCTATCACCGCAATGTTTTCAATTACTCGGAAATGGACCGGTACATCAAGGCCGGAGGCGCAAAGGTCATCCTGCAGCCCCGGAACGCGCGCGACGGGCATTTCACCAACAACATACCGGCCAACTATATTCCCGTAGACAGCACACATGCCATAGTTGTCTGGAAACGGGTGCCCTGAGCCGGGCATAAAAAAACCCCACATCGGGGGTTTTAAATTTTTTAGGCGGCCAGTTTTTCTTTTTTTCGTTTTATCTGATTGACCATTGCCTCGAGCGCTTCATCGAAAGAGGCTTCAAATGATTTAGAAGTTGTTTTTACAAATAATTCAGAACGTGGAACCTGAACGCGGATCTCTGCGATCTTGTCTTTGATGGTGTGCACCACATTGTCCAATTTCAGAAATACATCCACATTGATGATGCGGTCGTGATACTGGGAAAGTTTCGAAAGCTTGCTTTCCACATGCTGTATCAGCTTCTGGTCCGCATCAAAATGCACGGCTTGAATTGTAACGTTCATAGAATCGCATTTAAAATTGGTAAACAATAAGTAAAAGAACTTTGATATTGGCTCTGCTATGAAGGTAAACCACCGCCGTTTTTTTACCAAGCCCAAAACGTAAAAATTTGGGTCGAACAGAGCAGGATCAGGGAATGATTGAATTAGAGAATAAGGGAATTCGACAATTGACACCAATTGGCGTGGGAC
>CBHWDR010000599.1:0-2535 GCA_966112575.1 uncultured Chitinophagales bacterium | reverse complement strand
TACGTTAGTGGAATAGCCTTTCTTCTTCAGCACTGTTTTCAGGGCGTGAAAGATCTCTACGCCCCAGCGCAGGCCTTCGGAGAAGGAAGTGGCGCCAACGGGCATCACCATGAACTCCTGGAAATCAATTTTGTTATCGGCATGCGCGCCACCATTGAGGATGTTCATCATTGGCACGGGCAGGGTCTTCGCATTGGTGCCACCCACATAACGGAAGAGGGGGAGCGCAGCTTCTTCGGCAGCGGCCTTGGCCACGGCCATGGATACGGCCAGCATGGCGTTGGCGCCCAGCTTGCTCTTGTTCTCGGTGCCATCAAGACCGATCATCAGCGCATCGATACCCGTCTGGTCCGCCACATCATAACCCACGAGCTCGGGGGCGATCTCGTCGTTCACGTTCTGTACGGCCTTGAGCACGCCTTTTCCAACGTACACGCTCTTATCGCCATCGCGCAGCTCCACGGCTTCGTGCACACCGGTGCTGGCACCCGAAGGAACCGCAGCACGGCCAAAAGCGCCGTCATCGGTGATCACATCTACTTCAACTGTAGGATTGCCGCGGCTGTCGAGGATCTGGCGGGCGAATATTTCTGCTATATAGCTCATTGTCTTAATGGTTTTGGAGGCACGAAATTACGGAACGCAGATTTAATGGATTTACGGGATTTCGGGGAGAGAAAGAACGCGGATCAGCGCGGATAGAACGAATCAGTAAGAATCCGATTTTTCCTGAACCATAACATCCATCACTACAGAAATACAGGCGCTTATCTCTCGTCTCCTCCCGACAGGTCGAGACTACCGTCTCTCCACCCTCTCCTTTCTCAACTCCCGTATTCTCTCCTCCTTGTTCTTTACTCTTTACTCCTGTCTCCTGTCTCCTCTCTCCTCTCTCCTTTCTGCTTCCCGACTCGCCGGGATCTCCTCGCTTCTTAAGACGTGAGGCTTCGGAATACTTCTTCCAGCCGCTGGTTTTCGCTTTCGAGGGAAACAATGTTGAGGTTGTGCTCGAGGGCGAGCTGGAGCAACTGGCGACGAACGGCCTCAGGCTCTTCGGTGGCGAGGTTCCAGGTCTGGCCATCCAGTTTCGTTACCGAGGCCACATGCTGCAGGCCTTGTAAGGATTCCGCCTCCACGCTTTCCTTGAAGCGCACACGAACGATGTTCGACGTGGCGCCTTTCTGGAGGTTGGCCAGCTTGTCATCGGCCACGATGCGGCCCTTATTGATGATGATGATGCGGTCGCAGATGGCTTCCACTTCCTGGAGGATGTGGGAGGAGAAGAGCACCAGCTTGTCGCGGCCCTGCTCGCGGATCACGTTGCGGATCTCCACGATCTGGTTGGGGTCGAGGCCGGAGGTAGGCTCATCGAGGATGAGCACTTCCGGGTTGTGGATGAGGGCAGCGGCGAGGCCTACCCGCTGCTTGTAGCCCTTGGAGAGCTGTCCCACCTTCTTGCGGCTCTCGGGCGTGAGGCCGGTGAGCGTGATCACCTCTTCAATGCGCTGCTTTCGGTTGTCGATGCCATGGACGCCGGCAATGAAGTCGAGGTATTCGCGTACATACATGTCGTAGTAAAGCGCATTCGACTCGGGCAGGTAGCCTACTTTCTTTTTTGCTTCAAGCGGCGCCTTCTTCACGTCCACGCCGGCTACACTCACCTCGCCTTCGGTAGGCTCCAGGTAGCCGGTGATCATCTTCATCGTGGTGGACTTACCCGCCCCGTTCGGCCCCAGGAAGCCCACGATCTCTCCCTTCTGCATCGTGAAGGAAATATCATTCACGGCGCGCTGTTCGCCGTAGAGCTTCGTGAGATGCTTGACCGTGATCGACATGTGATGCAAGTTAATGACACGAATTAAAACGAATGACACGAATTCTTAAAGCAAAACGATAACTACTGTTCGATTCCTTGCCTATTAGCTATGATAGACAACAAATCGGATACTTAATTTTCACGTCCGAATGACCTCATTAGCTCATTCTCGAATTAGCTAATTAGCTAATTACCCTGCCTTCCCCTTACGTTCCCAGTGATCCTTGATCAGCTTGCCTTCGCGGTCGTACTTAAGCGTGCGGGCATAACGGTCGCCGTGAATGGTGCCGTCCTCGCCTTCGCGGCCGAGGAACAGGAGGATGCCATTGCCCTGCTCATCGGTCTTGAGGGCCAGGTCGTGCCGGCCGTGACGAAGCCGGATGGTTGTGGAAGGCTCGAATTTCTTATTGATCTTTTTCAGCAGAGCTTCACCGATCGCCATAGGTTTTCTTCAACCTAAAGCAGAAACGTTGCCAGAGATACCCTTCACTGGGTATAGGAGGAGACAGGCTTTCGCCCATCTTTGAAAAAACTGCTGCTTATGCGTACCGCCCTTCGCCTCGCTGCCCTTTGCCTCCTCCCCCTGCTCTCCTGTTCCGACCCTTCCCAGGTCCGTTCCGCCACCGATGCCCCGCAATTGCCGCCGGCGCCCGCCCGGTTCTCGAGCGCCAGATCGTCGGCCTTGTCGACGGCCGCGTTCGGCCACCAGCGGCCGCCGG
>CBHWDR010000598.1:0-2537 GCA_966112575.1 uncultured Chitinophagales bacterium | reverse complement strand
AATGTTCAATAGTTTAAGAGTTGCCCGGTTCTCCCCTTGATCTACTCCCTCTCCTCTGGAGAGGTAACGAGCGATAGCGATGGTTACGCGCGAAGCGCTGGGTGAGGTCGTTCAATAGTTAGATCAAGGTTGCCGGGTGATGGCGCATATGTGGAAGAGAGGCCGAAGGCAGCATTTTAAAGCTTGCGGTGAGAAATTTTCTGCCCCGCAAGGGCCTGTGCTTTATGCTTTAGGAAACTTAGCTAGCGTAGGAACTAAAGCTGTTACCTATTTCACTCAAAGTGTTCCTCCTGGTGCAGTCAGTTCCTTTGGTTCAATCCTCAGATGCTTGCGGTCCCGACGTGACGGGAGGAAAACTTCTGGCCTTTAGCCGCTCCTTCATAACAACTCTGTGCCGCTCCCTGTCTCTGTGACTCGGTGGTTCAAAAACAAAAAGTCCTTCATGCTACTTCGTGTCCTTCGTGCCTTCGTGGTTAAAAACCCGTGAGCAAAGCGAACGCCTTCTTCCCTTCCAAGCGTTTACCTGCGAGCCAGCCGAGCAACTAATCCTGGAAGATCTTCTCCTTATACTTCTGGTAGAGGAAAGAAGCCACCAGCAGCAGCACGCCGATGCTCACATAGGCGATGACTTTCTGCACGGGCGAGAAGCGCATCGAATCCACCGCGATCAACTTACCCAGCGTAACGCCGGTGAGCACCATGGCCGTCATCCGTGCCGACACCGTATGCATAAAAAAGCCCCAGGCAAAAAGAACGATGGCCGTCAGCAGCCAGAGCAAGGTAACCGTGAAGCCACTCCACTGGAAGGCGATGAACAGGATGAAAAGCACGAGGGCCAGGGCCGAGAGCATCCGCACCGCCGCGTTCTCCAGGGGGCGGAGGAAATAAAAGCCCGCAGCCTGCGCACCGGTGAATAGGGCCATGAGCAGGGTGATCAGCGCCAGGCTGGCCGACTCGGCATAGCCATAGAGCATCAGCGCACCCATGTAAAAAGCCATGTTGTTCAGCACTAGGGAATACGTATCATTCACGTGCATTGGCTTCTGCGTGTTTCGCTGCGGGAAGATGATCGCGAATTGAAAGAGCGCGAAGAAAAAGCAGAGAAAGAGGGCTCCCATCCCGACATCTGCCGGCGCCACCGACATGGATGCCCAGCGGAGGAAGAGCACCCAGGTGAGGTATTGCGCCGCACGGGCCACGTTGGGCCAGCCCTGGCGGATACGCACATACACAACGCCGAGGTTGATGATCGAGATGTAGAGGAAATAGAGGTCGGCGCGTTCCGAATTGCGGCTGATGAGGAAGGGAATAGCGTAGGCGCCCACCAGCCCGAGCATGGCGATCTCCTGCCGGTTGTAGCGGATCGCTTCCAGCACCGAGTAGATCGTGAAGAGGATCATCAGGATGAACGCGATTGCGTAAGGAAAGAACTGGTAATACACATGCGCGGCATAGGTGGTGAAGTAGAGCGAAGCCATGCCCCCGCTGAAAAGGATGGCGCTGAACATGCCATATTTCGATCGCAGCCGCACCGACAACAGGTAGAGCACCACACCGGCGCCATAAGCGAGTCCGATGCGCATGCCTTCGGAGATGAGCTCGCGGTCGATCGCGTACTTGACCCCGATCGAAAGCCCGATCACCAGCACCACGATGCCGATGATATGGATCAGGCGGAGCCCGATGAAGTTCTCCAGGGAGAAGCCGCTGAGCTCCCGCTGAACCCGGGAGGCCGGCAGGGGCTTCCCGCCCAGTTGCTCGATCCGCTGGCTAAGACGCAGGATGGCATTCCGGTGCTCCCCCAGCTGCTGCTGCAGGCGGGCCAGCTCTTCCTGTAGTTCCCTCAGTTCCGATTCTTGCATACGCCAAACTAATAAATAATTAATCGGCGACATCCAATTATCGCATATCCCATCAGCGAATCAGCCTGATCCCGAAATCTCCATGCAATGTCCCCGGTTCGCATCTGCGAAATCCTGAAATCCAATCATCCCCTTCGTAAATTGCCCGCAAAACGTTCCGTTGCGACTTTACCTGTTTGCGTTCCTGCTGCTTTGTTCCATCCGCCTTCAGGCCCAGGACTCCTGCCGGCTGCGCATCACCCTGCTCACCTGTGCGCCCGGCGAAGAGCTCTATTCCACCTTCGGCCACACCGCCCTCCGGGTGCAGGACAGCAGCCGGGGCACCGATGAAGTCTTCAACTACGGGACCTTCGAATTCGGACCCGATTTCTACAGCCAGTTCGTTCGCGGCAAACTCCGGTATTTCCTTTCCGTCCAGCCTTTCTATGAATTCCTGGAAGAATACCGCTACCAGAGCCGCTCGGTAGTGGAACAGGAACTGCTGCTGGACTGCCCGCAAGCGCAAAACCTGCTTCGCTCCCTCTATGCCAATGCGCAGGGCGAGAACCGCTATTACCGATACGATTTCCTGTTCGACAACTGCACCACCCGTGCCGGCAACATGGTGGTGGACAATGCCGGGCTGCCGGTGGTGTTTAAGAACATCCTCCCAAAAAAAATTCCCTCTTTCCGCGA
>CBHWDR010000597.1:0-2539 GCA_966112575.1 uncultured Chitinophagales bacterium | reverse complement strand
ATTGGCCCATTGATCAGGGGCGTGGACGAAGTAACAGAATTTGGTGAACGGGCAATCGTTTCCATGCTGTGCAGGTTGGAAATTGCCGCTTTCCCCGGGGGCAACCGTCCTGATGTGGCCTGATAGGGGCCGGTTTGCGGAGTTTGCGAGTTTGAGAGTTCGCGAGTTTGCGAAGTTTGGGAGTTCGCGAGTTGGGTTCAAGAGTTCAAGGGTTCAAAAGTTCAAGAGTTGGGGATTAAAAGAAACTCTGTGCACCTCTGTGCCTCTGTGTCTCCGTGGTTCAAAAACCAAGACACCTTCGTGCCTCTTTGTGCCCTTGGTGACTTGGTGGTTCAAAAACCACGAGCGAAGCGAGTGCCCTCCTTCGCTGAAGCTTCGGCGGGTGATACAGGATACAACAGAACAGTAGGGGAGGCACCCCGTCCTAACATTGCGAAAAGACCCCTGATGACGGTTGGCTTGTTTGTTCCCTGTTACATCGACCAGTTTTACCCGCAGGTGGCGATCGCTACCCTGGAGCTGCTGGAGCGGCTGGGCTGCCGGGTGGAAGTACCCCGGGATCAGACCTGCTGCGGACAGCCGATGGCCAATTCGGGCTTCGCCTCCATGGCAGAAGGTTGCTCGGCCAATTTCCTGCACCAGTTTTCTACTTTTGATTATGTCGTGGCACCTTCAGGCAGCTGCGTCCTGCATATCAAGGAACATGTAAGCGATACGATCAAGATATTTGAACTCACCGAATTCCTGACCGATGTGCTGCAAACGACTACGATCGCTGCCCGGTTCCCGCATAAAGTAGGGATGCATACCAGTTGCCATGGGCAACGGATGCTGGGACTGGCTTCCATGTCGGAGCGAATGGAGCCGAAATTCAGCAAGGCGGAACAACTCCTGCAACAGGTCGAAGGCCTCGATCTTCATTATCCGCAGCGCCCCGACGAGTGCTGCGGCTTCGGCGGTACGTTCTGCGTAACCGAGGAAGCCGTGTCAGTGGCCATGGGGGAAGACCGCATTGCCGAGCATGAAGCGAACGGCGTCGAGTACATCACCGGGGGCGACACGAGCTGCCTCATGCACCTCGAAGGCATCCTGAAGCGCCGCAAAAGCCCGATCCAGGTGATTCACCTCGCCCAAATCCTGAATGCCCAATGAGCGGAACATCATCCCATAGCAAAGCCTCCGTCGCTTTTTTGGAAGACCGGCAGCGTGCGCGCTGGCACGACGAGACACTTTGGTTCATCCGCTCCAAGCGCGACCGGGCCGCGGCCTCCCTGCCCGATTGGGAGGATCTGCGCGAACGCGCATCCACCATCAAGGAGCATACGCTTTCCCGGCTCGATACCTATCTCGAAGCCTTCGAAAAGAAGGCCCTGGAAAACGGCGTACACGTGCACTGGGCGATCGACGGGGAAGAGCACAACCGCATCATTGGAAAGATATTGGCCGAAACGGATTGCCGCACGGTGGTGAAGAGCAAGTCCATGCTCACCGAAGAGTGCGGGCTCAATCCATACCTGGCGACCAGGGGCTATGGCGTGGTGGATACCGACCTGGGTGAGTATATCGTGCAGTTGCGCGAAGAACATCCCAGCCACATTGTACTGCCGGCCATCCACCTCAAGAAGGAAGATGTAAGCAAAACCTTTCACGAGCACCTGCAAACCGATCCCCTCAACCATGACCCGGTCTACCTCACGCGTACGGCGCGGGCGGTCTTACGTCAGCGACTCCTTTCCGCGGATGCAGCGATCAGCGGGGTGAATTTCGCGGTCGCGGAAACCGGGGCGGTGGTGGTGTGCACCAATGAAGGCAATGCCGACCTGGGTGTGCATGCCGCCCGGGTACACATCGCCTGCATGGGCATTGAAAAGATCATCCCCGGCACCGAAGACCTCAGCGTTTTCCTTCGCCTGCTTGCACGTAGTGCCACCGGGCAGCCGATCACTACCTATTCGAGCCAATTCCTGAAGCCCCGCGCTGGTGCCGAAATGCACATCGTGATCGTGGACAATGGCCGTACGCGGCAACTCGCTTCAGACCTGTTCCGCAACTCGCTCAAATGCATCCGCTGCGCGGCCTGTTTCAATACCTGCCCGGTCTACCGCCGCAGCGGCGGGCATAGCTACCATACGGCCGTCGCCGGCCCGATCGGCTCCATCCTTGCGCCCAATCTGGATAAGAAAGCCAACGCGGACCTGCCCTTTGCCTCTACACTCTGCGGTTCCTGTACCAATGTCTGCCCGGTAAAGATCAATCTCCACGAACAACTCTGGAGCTGGCGGCAGGAGCTGATGAAGGAAGGCCATGGCGGGCTCGCTAAAAAATGGTCGATGAAGCTGATGGCTGCTGTGCTCGCGCGGCCAAAGCTTTACAAAAAGGCTGGTGGCATCGCGCGCTTTTTTCTGCGTAGCCTTCCCGGCATTGCGCAGCATCGCTTCAATCCCTGGTACAAGGGGCGGGAGTTGCCGGAAGCACCAAAACAAAGTTTCCAGGAATGGTATCAACAACACCGCAAATGAGCAGCCGCGAACAAATACTT
>CBHWDR010000596.1:0-2546 GCA_966112575.1 uncultured Chitinophagales bacterium | reverse complement strand
CGACCAGACGGACATCGAAGCCATCGTTTCGACGCCTACAAATTCGGTTGCCGTAACTAGCAATTCGTATTCGGCATTGAACTGCACGCAGATTGTACGCGACCTGTTCAGTGGAAACAATTACGGGATGCTGCTGGAGATGAGCACGGGCAGCGCAGGATCTACCAGAGTCACCTACCGTAGCTACAAAGGCTGGCCCGAGGTGGGTGTCACGCCGGCTCCTCCCGTTTTGACCATCACCTACCGGTCGCTTGATGACAGCGTTGTCACCCGCTGCCGCCTCCTGGGCCAGGATTCGGTGGTGAATCCCTACCGCTTGGGTCTGTTGGGCAACTGGCGCGTAGATCGGGCTTACACGTTCTACCACGAACGTAATGAGGAGCTAGCCACTATCGAAAAAACCAACATCCGCCGCGATGGCTTGCTGAAAGCTTTTGCACCGTACTGGAATTTTAATACTGCCACCCTCCAGAACACCGCTGACACCAACAAATGGGTGTGGAACAGCGCTTCGGCATTGTACAGCAAGAAGGGATTTGAGATCGAGAACTACGATCCGCTTGGGCGTTACAATGCCGGACTGTACGGCTACAACGGAACGCTACCAATCGCTGTGATCCAGAATGGCCGGTACCGCGAAGTGCTCTACGACGGCTTCGAGGACTATGGTTATAAGTCGAACAAATGCGACGGCTGCGAAACGCCCCGAACCGTCGACTTTCTTACGGGCCCCACACTTAGCCTGGCGGACACAGTAAGCCATACCGGCTTGTACAGCCTTCGGCTGGCCGCCGGTCAAAGCGGTAGCTTCACGGCGCCGGTGGTCGCGCAGGGCAATGCGGGAACCAGTTTGCAGATGTCGATGGCCGGTGGGTCAACCATGCCCACAGGGGTGATTCAGGTTCCAAATGGTCCCGGATTGTTCAAATCAGTTAGGGGCTACGATTCATGTGGAAAGGTGAACACCCAGTTGCCGATTCTATTTCCTGGCGCTTCTGGTTGGTCAGGCGCTATCGATTACGACTACGGCAACAGAGCTCCGGGGTCAGGAATGTGCACCGACTGGTACTCGTTGGATTTTACAGGCGCCTTGCTCCCGCCGTATACCGACGACTACCGTTTTTACCTTCTTTCGGACCGTGCAGCTCAGCTCCGCATTTTTTCTGAGGACAATGTCAATCTTTTATCGCTGGACATCACTACGTCGAACGTGGAGGGCCGAAGCCAGCTGGTTCGTTTAGTACAGGGTCAAAAAGTTTGGATCCGGTTGGATTATCAACATACCGAAGGCTCGGCTGCTCGCCTCCGCCTGCGATGGTCGCGCGAGGGTCAACCCGGAGAAATCGAAGTTGTGCCAGCACGCTACCTCTATGACGGAAAGCTCATGAATTTCCTGTCCTTCGAGGATACGGCAAATTGCTGGACCGCCGGCCCATTTACCGCCAACTCCATCGTCAATCCCGTATTTTCCCCCATCCGGCAATCAACGATGGTGGTGGGCGCTTGGGTACGCCTCGATGGAATCGACTGCCAAACCGCACCGGCTTCCGAGAACGCCCTCACCGTGAGCTTTCTCAACGGTGCCATGGATCTTCCGGCCGTTATGATGAACAAAACCGGCGTTCGTATAGAAGGCTGGCAGCGGTACGAAGCGGTGGTCACGGTGCCAGACAATGCCACTTCATTCAAGATCAATGCTACGGCTCCTTCCGGCAAGGCCCTCTTCATCGATGACGTGCGTGTGCAGCCTTTTCATTCGGCGATGAAGAGCTATGCCTATCACCCGGAAAACCTCCGATTGATGGCCGATCTCGACGAGAACAACTACGCAACCTTTTACGAATACGACGATGACGGAACCCTCATTCGCGTAAAGAAAGAAACAGAACGCGGGGTGATGACCCTTAAGGAAACCCGTTCTGCCTTAATCAAAAACTAATCAAGATCGATGAAACACATATTTTCCCTATTAACACTCGTTGTGGTCGCAATCAATGCCGGCGCCCAACAACAGGCTCAAGAGATCGAACTCCTTCAGTTCGTGAAGATATCCGAAGCCTACCGGCTTGCCCCCAACCTCAGCTTCAACCTAACCTATACCTATGCCGATAGTGCCGATCAGGGCAACCCCATCGAGCAGCTGAGCGGGCAGTCGAAAGTTGCGGGCGGCCGATTCTGGACTCGGCTCGACAGTGTCGAAGCCATTCAGGGCGGCCAATACAACCTCAACGTATTTCATGAAGTCGTCCTTATTGTGATCAACGAACGGAAGCCGTATAGCGACATCGCCCGGCTGCCAATACTCGACTCTGTATTCCGCGCGGCTAATGTGGACAGTATGGGCGTTTTCCGCTTCAACGATTCGACCTACGAGTTTCGGGCGAATTTTTACCCTGGATCCACCTACAAGCGATATTACCTCCAATATGACCCCCGCACGCTGCGCATCAAAAAGGTGCAGTATTTCTTGACGGACAACAAGATAGACGGGAGCAACAACTCAGTGAGTTTCACCGCAGTACTCACGATCATGATTTCAGGCTACT
>CBHWDR010000595.1:0-2563 GCA_966112575.1 uncultured Chitinophagales bacterium | reverse complement strand
ATGAATAAGTGAGTCAAAACCGAATGGCTGAAGATCAAGCACTATCGTGCCTTCTGGTGGATGACCGCCATCGTGGCCCTGTCTTACCCCGGCGTTAACTATGTATTTTACCGGATGTGGCTCGACATCTCCGACAGCCCCGACGCCATGACAGCCGCTGCCCTGAAGATGATGATCGGAACACCGTTCAGCTTTCCCGAGGTCTGGCATACCGTCGCTTATGCTTCCTCCATTTTCATCTTCATCCCGGCGATCGTTGTGATCATGTTCATCACCAATGAATACACCTACAAGACGCACCGCCAGAACATTATCGATGGCTGGAGCCGCCGGCAGTTCATGACCGCCAAGATGATCGATGTGCTCATTATCACCCTGCTCACCACGCTGATCTATGTAGCCGTGGCGCTGAGCATCGGCTTCCTGAGCGAGCACACCGATGTTAGTATCTGGCAGAACTCCAAATACATCTACCTGTTCTTCCTGCAGACCTTCTCGCAGTTGTCCATTGCCTTCCTGATCGCCTTCCTCATCCGCAAGGCCTTCCTCGCGCTGGGTATCTTCCTCTTCTACAAGATGATCCTGGAAAACATCTTCTCCACCTGGGCGAAGTTCAAAGCCGATGACATCGGCCGGTTCGCGCCCTTCGAGATCTCGAACCGCCTGATCCCCCTGCCAACCTTCCTCGCACGGATGGATGCCAAGCATTACGAGCAGATCGTCGCGAACGTCAACCAGCATATCTTCCTCACCCTGGGCATCACCGCCCTCACCTGGGGACTCTGTTTCTGGCTGAATAACAAGCGGGACCTGTAATCGGAGCAGCAAGCAGATCCGAGTACACTCGGAAGCAGAAAGCAAAAAGCAGAACAAAAAGAAAAAGAGTAAAGAAAAAAGCGCCAATTCAGGCGCTTTTTTCTTTACTCTGCCGCTACGATTCATGACCGCATTCTAATTCAATCTGTGCAATCTTATTCCATCTGCGCAATCCCCTTTAACAAAAACCCCCACCGGAAAACCGGTGGGGGAACAACTAAAAACACAAGCCGTTAAAGGCTTCATTGGAACGAAAGCGGTCTATGGGTTCGATGGCCGCTCACATGGATTTCAAACGGGAGGTCGTTCTTCGCCCACTTCTTCCGGACCGAACTTCCTCCGAAGAGCGCGAAGCGACCCATCCGTTCTCATCCTTCTATCATTGTATTTCAATCTTTGAAATCAAATAAATCAGCATAATCCTAATCCGGCTTCTTCCCGTCGAGGAAGGTGTTGATCGTGGAGATCTGCGCACCTTTCCCGTCGTCTTTCACCTGGTAATTGGAATAGAAGTTCTCAACCGATGAAGGCTGATTGTACAATTCCATGTTGCGGCGGATATAGGCAGGCACCGCTTCATACTCGTTGTTCGGATCGGCAGCATTGATGTTGAACGACAGATTGCGCAGTTTCTGTAAGCGTTCGGCTGCACGACGTTTCTGATCCTCGGCGCTGTCCAGCATAGCCGGGTCCTCTGCCTGAGGTATTGATGGTGGAACAGGAGTCTGATGGCCCGTCTTATCCGCCGCCGGAATGTCGTTACGTATCACCAACTGCATATCGAATGTTTCCGGATCTTCGATTTTTGCGGATGGTGCCGGAACCGGTTCTTCGGCAGGCTTGGAAGTAAAGACTTCCGGTTTTGGCTCTGCGTAGATATTGGATGGTCTGGCCAGATATCCTCCAGACGCTGCAGACGGCTGGGAATTATTTGGTGTATTCGGCGTGGTCTTGTTTGGATCATTGGCCAGGATCGACTGCCGCAGCTTTTCGAAGCGATCATCGAGCCATTGCTTCTTGCGCTCCAGCTCTTTCTTCTCTTCGTCGATCGTCTCGTTCTCGTCCTTGATCTTCAGGTGGAGATGCACCGGTCCTGAAGGCTCTTCCTCTTCCTTGTGCTGCTCATCCGCTTCTTCCTGTTCGAACTGGAGTACGCCATTCTGAAGGCGGCCGCTGTTGAGGTGGTAGGTGACGGGTTCTTCGAAAGACACCGTAGGCTCTTCGCGCAAGGTCATCGGTTCAGCCGGAGCTTCTTCGTCAACGAGGCGGGGAGCCATCAGGTCTTCGGGTTTGGGCTGGATGGTGGCCTGGGGCTTTGGGGCGGGCTGATCGCCGAGCGTCATCACGATGCGCTCTTCTTTTTTCTCTTCGGTCTTTGGACGATCCTGCTTCGTGAACGGGTCTTTGTGGTGGAAACCCGTTGCGATGAGCGTGATACCGATCTTGTCGCCCAGGGTATTATCGTAACCGAGGCCCAGGATCACATCCGTGTTCTCACCTGCCTGGCTGAGCAGGTGGTTCTGGATGATCTCCACTTCGTCCATGGTGAATTCATTCTCGCCTTCCGACGAGTTGATGTTGATGAGGATCCACTTGGCGCCGCGGATCTCGTTGTCGTTGAGCAGCGGCGAGTTGAGCGCCTCTTCGATGGCACGCTGTGCGCGGTTCTCGCCCTCGCAGGCTGCGTTACCCAGGATGGCCACACCACCGTTCTTCATTACGGTGCAGACATCGGCAAAGTCAACGT
>CBHWDR010000594.1:0-2576 GCA_966112575.1 uncultured Chitinophagales bacterium | reverse complement strand
AAAGCCAAAACTTGCGAGGCTATCGTCGGGATCACCAAGGAGGGAGAGGGCATCATTGAAGAAACCGAAAAAGGCACCGCCACCCGCGATGTGGGCCTGATCCTGGCTGCGCAGAAAGTGGAACATTATGAGATCTCCACTTACGGTGGCCTTGCCCAACTCGCGCAAACTCTGGGCGAAAAAGAGGTTGCTGCACTTTTGCATCAAACCCTTGAGGAGGAGAAGCAGACGGATGTTTTGCTTACCAGTATTGCCGAGAATAACGTGAACTATGAGGCTGCTGAAGAAGAGGAATAGTAAAAATAGCCAGACAGTCTTAATGACTTTCCTCCGGTTTTGAAATGGTATTGATCCTAATAGAGAAATATAGTGCCCTTATTTAATAAGGGCACTATATTTTAGAAGCCATAGGTTACTTATGTTGTTACATTGAATGCCGGCAAAAACAAAAAGAAGCGTGCGCCTTTTCCCTCTTCACCTTCCGCCCAAATGGCGCCGCCATGGCGCAGTACGATCTTTTTGCACAGGGCCAATCCCAATCCCGTTCCTTCGTAGCGGTCGCGGGAGTGAAGGCGGGTAAATGCACCAAATATTCGAGTTCCCGATTCGGGATGGAATCCGATTCCATTGTCTTCCCAGATAATTTTCACGAAATCACCGCCGGTCATTAATCCATGGAGCTGCATTTCTTCGTATACTGCCTTTTCGGCTCGTATCGTTAGAACCGGTGGGCAGTCGGTCCGGCTGAATTTTAAGGAGTTGCCGGCCAGATTATAAAATAGTTGATGAAGCATGGCCTGGGATCCGGCCAGTAGTGGCAGATTTTCATACTGGATCCGGGCGTTTTTTTGCTGGATCGTAACTTCCAAGTCCGTTTCTATGCTGCTTAGTAACACATTCATGTCAACGCGTTCGATGGGGTGATCCGTCTCGCCAATCAATGAATAAGACAGTACGCCATCAATCATGGCATAGCTTCGCTTGGCAGCGCTTTCGATTTTAGCCAGGTAATTCTTTGCTTTTTCAGGAAGGATCGACTCGTATTCATATTGAATACGATTGGCAAAGGTCATTACCTTGCGCACGGGTTCCCTAAGGTCGTGCGAGGCTACATGGGCAAATTGCTGGAGATCTTCATTGGAACGGGACAACTCGAGATTGGCGCCAGCAAGTTCAGCGGTCCGTTCGGCAACAAGCTTTTCAAGCTGTTCCGAAAAGGTTTTCTGGGCGTGTATGTCGGTCACCACGCCGATCAATTTTACCAGCTTCCCTTCTTCGTTGAAATAAGGCTCGGCCAGCGACTGGTGCCAACGGAATTCTCCAGCTTTATTGCGCAAACGAACCTGGAAACGATAGGCGCGCTTTTGTGCGAAGTGTTCGTCCCAATTTCGCATGATCTCCTCCCACTCGTCTGGATGGGTCATCCACTTCCACGATTCGTCTACGTCATCAATGCCCGAGTACTCTTTCCATTTTTTAGAAGCAAATTCAGTAATCCCTTCTGGCGTCATCATCCAGATCATTTGGGGCAGGCTTTCCGCTAGCAGGCGAAAGCGGGCTTCGCTTTCCGTCATTTGCTGCCGTGCCAGCACGCTTCCCGTCACATCGGTCGCGATCACCATCACCCCGCTGATCTGTCCATCGACCTCCCGATAAGGCGTGTATACAAAATTGAAGTACACTGTTTCCTTGCCACCTTGCCCGCGGTCGAAGTATACTTCCGTGTCAAATCCCTTTATCGTTTTACCATTCCGATAGACATCGATTAGCAAGTCCCAGAAACCCTGTTCTTTCATTTCCGGCAGCAATTCAAGGAAAGGTTTACCAATTCCTGAACTATCGATCTGCCAGAGCCGCAGTAGCGGTTCGTTGGCGATGTCAAGCACCAAGTCGTCGCCTTTAAGCACCAGTATAGGATCGGGCGCCTGTTCGAGGATGTTTCGAAAGCGCGCTTCGCTGGTTTTGAGTGCCTGGGTGGCCAGCACCTGTCGGGTCACATCAATTACCACTTCAACCACCCCCGTTATCGAGCCATCCCCTTCCCGATAGGGTTCGTAAACGATGTCCACATAAATGGTCTCCAGCGCCCCATGACGATTCAGTACAACCGGGGCGCCATAAGCTTCATGCCGTTCTCCGGTATGGTAAACAAGTTCAAACAGCGATTCATATCCCTGTCCTTTCGCTTCCGGAATGGCATCAAATACCGGTTTGCCCATGACCTCTTCCGCTTTCTTGCCCCAGAATGCCAGCAATTCGTCATTGGCAATCTCCACAACCAGCTCAGCTCCTCGATAAAGGCCCATGGCCACCGGTGCTTGCAGGATATAGCTGCGCACACGCTCCTCTGCCTGGCGTACCGTCGCTTCCAACTTTTTTCGCTGGCTGATATCGAGCACGAATGTGATGCCCTGCCGGTTTCCTGTACCCTCGAATGCGGTGGATCCTACAATTACATCAACGGGCTGACCGTTTTTGTGCAGGTATTGCTTTTCAAAGGGCTGATGATGGCCGTTAGCCAACAAATCGTCTACTCCTTTTTGATCCAGTTCTTCGAAACCCGGTGGGGTTACATC
>CBHWDR010000593.1:0-2578 GCA_966112575.1 uncultured Chitinophagales bacterium | reverse complement strand
GGGCACGATGGCCGCGAATTTTCCGGGTTGCTCACCGGCGAGGTCGCTGATCAGGATGCCGCCCATGCTCAGGCCCGAGAGGTAGATGCGGGTCGTGTCGATACGGTAATTCGCTTTTACAAACTCCACGCAGGCATCGATGTTATTGATCGACGGCCACCATTTCAACTGGGGCGTGAAGACGATCATCGACTCTTTTTTGCCATTCACGTGGAAGCTCCCGGGGAATTTGCCTTCATCGATCAACTGCACCGGGCCATCGCGAAGCAGCAAGGGGAGGTCGATCGAGCCGTTGCCAAGCTGGCCGGCGCCGGTAATATAGATCAGCACCGGGTAGCGCTTCCCGCTCGTGGCATAATCGGAAGGAATACCTACATAAAAGCCATCCACTGCATTGCCTACCGGCCGGGTATGAGGCTGGAGGCGCATGGTCACTGCGGGCTCCGCAGGTATCGGTGCAGGCGTATCTGGCGGAAGCACATCCTTTTTTGTGCAGGAAGCGGCAACGATCAGGAGCAGCAAGCAGTAATGAAGCCTCATAGATTGTTTTTAGAGATCAGTTGATAAAACGATCGGCAGGGCAGCGATCTGCTGTTGAAAGGCTTTCTCCAAGGATGTGGGAACGTAGATGATAACCGGGACCTTAATAACTTGTTAAACAAACGTACCAGCAGCGCATCTGGATTTTTGTTCATGAAAAAATTATATCAGGTGCCAATCGCCGTAACAGATGGGATAACGCGATGGGGCAAGAGCCTCATTACTTCTACATTCCCGGGGCATGAGTATTGTAGAGCTTTTGTGCATCGCAGGTAGTATTGTCAATCCTTTAGCATCCAGCGTTATGTCGGAAGAACTACATACAGGAATGAAATCGCTGACGATCCGAGACCTGGAGCGGTACTCCGGCATCCGTTCGCACACCATCCGTATCTGGGAGCAGCGGTATGGCGCGCTCCGGCCGACGCGCACCTGCAACAATGCACGCCTATATAGTCCGGCCGACCTGGAACGGCTGCTCGTCCTCTCCTTCCTGAGCAGCCACGGCCATCGCATCTCTTCCCTCGCGCCACTCAACACCGAGCTGTTGAAGGAAAAAGCCGGACGCTTTTCGTTCGAAGAAGAGCAGGCCGAGATCGCCGTGGGCTGCATGCTGCTCGCAAAAGTGCAATGTGATGCCGAAGGCCTGAATGCCATCATCGATGACTACATTGAACGCTGGAACATCGACACGGCCATTCGCCGCCTCCTGATCCCCTTCATGATCAAAGCGGGCCTGCTTTCGTTCAGCGACCGAACGGGAGAAACACATTATGCCATTACGCTGCTGCGCCGCAAGTTCATCTTGGCCACCGAGCTCCTCGGCGCCCTTGCCGGTCAAAGGAAGACCGCCCTGCTTTTCCTCGCCGATGGCGAACATTATGACCTCATCCTCCTGTACCTCGATTACCAGCTACGAAAGGCGGGCATACGAACTTTCTATCTTGGGACCAACGTGCCCAGCGCGCACCTGCTGTGCACGATAGCCGACAAGCAGCCCGATCTCCTGGTGACCTACTGTCCTTCGCAACGGGCCGCCACCCTCGAGCAATTATCGGCGCTGCCGGATACGATCCGCCAGCGCCTTTGGGTGACGTACGGAACGACCTCGCCCGAACACCGGTTCGCGGCGATCAACTGCATTCATTTTGAGCGGTACGCGGAGATCTCCTGAGCGCTGCCGCACCCGGATAAATCAAAATCTTCGTAATATGCGGCATGCCCGAACTGACCCAAACCAGGCCCGTCGAAAACTTCATTACCCGCTGGAAAGCCTCCGGCGCCTCCGAGCGCGCCAACTACCAGCTCTTCCTCACCGAACTCTGCGACCTGCTGGGTGTGGAGAAGCCCCGCCCGGCCACTAACAAGCCGGCAGAGGACCTCTACTGCTTCGAGCGCCCCGTACAATTCAACGATGGCGAAGGCCGCACCGCCACCAACTTTATCGATCTCTATAAAAAGGACTGCTTCGTACTGGAAGCCAAGCAGGGTGCCGATGCCTTCCAGGATACGGAAGCCCGTGAACTTGGACTGGCCACCGCCAAAACCAAAAGCGGTACCGCCAAACGCGATACCCGCGGCTGGGAACTGGCCATGAAAAGCGCCAAGGAGCAGGCCTTGCGTTATGCCCGCTCGCTTCCCCAAGCCGATGGCTGGCCGCCCTTTCTCGTGGTGGCTGACGTAGGTTACTGCCTCGACCTCTATTCGGATTTCGCGCGCCAGGGCAAGACCTACATTCCTTTCCCCGACCCGCAGCGCCACCGCATCCGGCTGGATGACCTGCACAAAGAAGAAGTGCGCGAACGCCTGCGGCTGCTCTTCTCCGAGCCGATGTCGCTCGATCCCTCCCGGCGATCGGCACGGGTGACGCGGGAGCTGGCCGAGCGGCTGGGCAAGCTGGCCGCCTCCCTCGAGGCCTCGGGCCATTCGCCCGAAGCGGTGGCCACCTTCCTCATGCGTTGCCTCTTTACCATGTTCGCCGAAGACGTGGGCCTGCTACCCGAGAAAGCCTTCACGCAACTGATCGCCACCTACAAGG
>CBHWDR010000592.1:0-2578 GCA_966112575.1 uncultured Chitinophagales bacterium | reverse complement strand
GACCATCCGCAAGGGCACGAAACCCTTTCTGGGCGCGGATCTCCTCGAACTGGTAGAACTCTGCGAGGCACCGAAGGGCGGGGCGATCTACCTCATGCGTACCTGCAATGGCCAGGAGCTGAATGTGAACATGTGGATCTGCGATATCACTCTGCTGGTCTTCGGCGATATGCCGCCCGAGCTCTATGTACAGCGGCTGGACCTCACCCCAGACCTCACCCCCTAACCCTGTTTTCCCCGGGCTGAAGCCCGGGGCTATTATTGCCCGCTTCCTTCTTTCCGTATTTCCTTACCCCAATACCCTATTACCCTAATACCTCAATACCCATTACCCCAATACCCTATTACCCTAATACCTCAATACCCATTACCCCAATACCTCATCCCCCAACTCCCTACGGATTCCCGATCGTATCCTCCCCATCCAGAGGAATGCTGGAATTGCCTTCGCGGCCGCTCTCGGGGCCATGCTTGCGTTCGAGGTCGTCGGGCTGCGTGCCGCCGCGGCCGTAATCGGGTACGGAGGCGCCGGCGTCTTGGAGGGTTTCGTTTTTTTCGAGCGGGCGTTGCTCCTGCTGGCCCTGCTGGGGATTATTGCGGTTGTCGTTCATGATCGAATATTTCGGTCAGGGACAAAAAAACGGTGCCAGTAGCCGCCAGGGTCGTACCTTAAGTAGATGCAATCAGGAACCACCGGCGCGGGCTCCATTCCCCGTTCCAATCCGCTCCAGGCGGGCAAAGTGACCATCCCCTTCACCGGCAGACTGCAGTCGATCGACCTGCTGCGGGGACTGGTGATGGTGATCATGGCCCTCGATCACACGCGTGACCTCTTCCACAGCCAGGCCCAGCTGTTCGACCCGCTGGACCCGTCGAAGACCACGCCCTGGCTGTATGCAACGCGCTACATTACGCATTTCTGTGCGCCGGTTTTCACCTTCCTGGCCGGTACCTCGGCCTGGCTGCAAAGCAGTAAAAAGTCGAAGGGAGCGCTCAGCCGCTTTCTTGTTACGCGCGGCCTTTGGCTGATCGTGCTGGAGGCGGTGGTGATGACCCTGGTGCTCACCTTCGACCCCGGTTATAGCCTCGTCCTGCTCCTGACGATCTGGGCCATCGGGATCTCCATGGTGATCCTGGGCATTTTGATCCACCTGCCTTTTGCCCTGATCCTGGCGATCGGGCTGGCGATCGTCTTCGGTCATAACCTCCTGGATGCCGGCGAGCCGGCTTCGCCTATCGGGCAGCCCTGGTGGTATATCCTCCTGCACCAGACGGGGCCCATCATCCTCCCCGAATGGAACCGGGTGATCATGGTAGGCTATCCCTTCCTGCCCTGGACGGGACTGATGATCCTCGGCTATGCCTTCGGCCGGCTGTATACGGCCCTGGCAGTGGAACGCAGAAAGCGGGTGCTGACCATTATGGGACTGAGCCTCCTGCTGCTCTTCGGGGTCTTGCGCTACTTCACGCATTACGGCGATCCCCAGCCCTGGACGGAACAACGCAACGGGCTCTATACGTTTTTCGATTTCCTGGATGTGCGCAAGTATCCGCCTTCCCTGCTGTTCATGTGTGTCACCATCGGACCCGCCCTGCTTTTCCTGGCTTGGTGCGGGGAGGCGAAGTCGCGGCTGGCCGGGATCATTTCCGTTTATGGGAAGGTGCCGATGTTCTACTATGTGATCCATTTCTTTATCCTGCATCTGGCGGCCAGCCTCTACTTCCTGGCTCGTGGCCACACCGTGGCGGAAGGCATGGCCATCCAAACCGGTCCCAAGTTCATCGCTACCGGCGAAGGGCTCTCGCTTGGCGGTACCTACCTCGTCTGGATCGCAACGGTGGTGGCGCTCTACCCGCTCTGCAGATGGTATGCGCGGTACAAGGCCACGCACCGGCAGTGGTGGTTGAGTTATTTGTAAGGGAGGCCCGCTTACCTTGGGTAGCTTCTGCTTCCGTTGCGGGACGTCATTGCGAGCGGAGCGAAGCAAGAGAAGGAACACGGATTTAACGGATCCAATGGATTTGCACGGATATTATTTCCTAGGTCAGGAGCGGCTTTATTTTTTCGGCCTTGCTTTTTGTGTGAGAACAGATTGGAAGCTTCGCTTCGGAAGATCAACGCGGATCGAATTTCTATGATTGGTGCTTCCTCTTGACCGTTGCGTAAGCGACTTCTAGTTCCTTCATGGCCGTCCTTGCGAGCGAAGAGAAGTAAAAACGCAAAGGCTTTTGCTTTGGTCGCTTAAAGTAGTAGAGGCCTTCAGGGAGGTTGACCATTTCTTCTGTTTATCACCCTGAGCGCGGAGGGACGCAAAGAGGTTCCCGACTTTAAGTCGGGAGTAGGGCGTCCTGCTTAACGAAGGAGAAGTTTGCTTATAGCCCAGAGGCGCTTGTATTTCGTGGGCACTGGTGCCCACCTTCGCGGCCTTAGCGTCGGAGGGACAAGCAGAGGAAAAGACCGCCCCTTACCAAAAAGACTCGAGCACAGAAACGACCCAAACAAAATCCTTTGCGTTCCTCTCTCTCTACGCCCGTGTGACAACAACCTGTTCCCACTCAGCCAACAGCTCCGGATCAA
>CBHWDR010000591.1:0-2579 GCA_966112575.1 uncultured Chitinophagales bacterium | reverse complement strand
TTCGGCTGGATGAACCTCCTGCGCAGCGTGGATATGATGGAGAATAACCGGTACACCGGTGCCACCATCGCCCAAGGCGTTACGAACAATCACGCGATCACGGTACCCGCCAACACCCATCAGCTGAAGGTCATGCTTTACTGGAACGATCCGGCAGCATCGCTCTTGTCCAGCCAGGCGTTGGTGAACAACCTCGACCTCGAAGTGATCGACGGCTCGGGCAATGTGATCCTTCCCCGCATCCTGGATACGGCCAACGGCAACCTGAACTTGAATGCCGTTTCCGGCGTTGACCGGATCAACAATATCGAGCAGGTCGTGATCAACGCACCTGCAGCGGGCAACTTTACCTTCCGCGTAAAAGGAACCGCGATCGCACAGGGGCCGGCGCAGGAATATTTTGTGGTCTGGGATGCGGTGCCGGTGCAACTGCGCCTGACGTCTCCGGCTACCGGTGAGGCCTTCCTGCCCACCTCGTCCTCCGAGCCGCAGGTCAAGATCGCCTGGGAGTCGACCGGACTTACCGGAACAGGAACCGTTGAATTCTCTGCAGATAACGGCGCTACCTGGAATACGCTGGCCAGCAATATCGAAATCAACCGCCCGGTGCTCAGCTGGTGGGTGCCGGATGTGGCAACCGACGTGGCCCGCATCCGCATCACGAAGAACGGTACCGGTGAGACCTCGGTTACCGGTCCCTTTACCATCGTCCGTGCACCGCAGGTCAGCTTCGACCCGGTGCAGTGCGAAGGTTATATCCGCATTAACTGGAATGCCGTTCCGGGTGCTACCGACTACGAGGTGATGCAGGTGATCGGCACCGAAATGCAGACGGTTGGCTTTACTACGGGCAACAGCTGGACCTTCAGCGGGCTCTCGAAAGACAGCGCGTACTGGGTCACCGTGCGCTCCCGCGTGAATGGCAAGGCCGGCCGCCGCACCTATGCCCTGCGCCGCGTGCCCAACAGCGGCAACTGCGCCGGCACGATCTCCGACCGGGACCTGAAGCTCGAGGCGATCCTCACCCCGAAGAGCGGCCGCCGCTTCACCTCCACTCAGCTCGGCGCTGCGCAGGTGATCACCGTGCGCGTTAAAAACCTCGATGATGCGCCCATAACCGGCTTCACGATGAAGTATGCCATCAATGGCGGGCCGGTGGTAACCGAAAACATCGCGGCCACGATCGCTGGGGGCGCCACCTACGACCACAGCTTCGGCACGACCGCAGACCTGAGCACGCCAGGCGATTATCAACTGGTCGCCATCGTTCAAAACAATACGACCGACCCGGTCACTCCGAATGACTCGGCTTTTACGGTTGTTCGTCATCTCGACAACCAGCCCATCACCGCGCCGTTTACCGATAACCTGGAAGCCGGCAATACCGCGGAATTCATCCGCGACACAATTGGCCTGGGGCCACTTGTTCGCTATGACCTTAGCCGTTCCACCGCCTTTGGCCGGGCTCGTGCCTTCATCAACTCGGGCATGGCGTATTCGGGTCAACGGGCGCTGACGCTGGACACCTGGCAGTTCACCAACGCCGGCAATACCAACTATCTCCACGGCACGTTCAACCTCATCAACTACAACGCGGCCGCGAACGATATCCGCCTGGATTTTCGCTTCAACAATCACGGTCAGCTCGCGCATCCCAACAACAAGGTCTGGGTGCGGGGCAACGATGGCCAGCCCTGGGTGGAAGTCTATGACCTCAATGCAGCGCAGGGAGATCCCGGCACCTACAACCGCTCGGCAAGCCTGGAGATCGGCGATGCGCTGCTGGCGGCTGCACAGAATTTCGGTACTTCCTTCCAGGTGCGCTGGGGCCAGTGGGGCCAGACGCAGGCCACGGATAAGGAGAATGCCGCCGGTTATTCCTTTGACGATATCCGACTCTACGAGGTGATGAACGATCTTCAGATGCGATCGCTCGATGCACCCGTGGCCAATGCCTGCGGGCTGACGGCCAATTCGGTGATCACGGTTTCCGTGCGCAATTCGGCCAACTCGCCGATCGCCAATATCCCGGTCCGTTACCGCGTCAATGGCGGTACCTGGATCAGCGAGGTCATTCCTTCGATCGGGGGCAATGCCACGATCCAGTACAGCTTCACCACAACAGCCGATCTTTCGGCGGTCGGCAATTATTCGATCCAGACCCTCGTTGATTTCCCAACCGATAATTTCCGCGAGAACGATACCCTTTCAACGCTTGTCATACACTCGCCGGTGATTACGGCCTTCCCTTACCTCCAGGATTTCGAAGCGGGCAACGGCAACTGGTATGCCGGCGGTAAGAAGAGCAGCTGGGCTTATGGCACGCCGGCATCGCAGCGGATCAACCGCGCCGCCTCGGGTGCCAGGGCCTGGAAGACCCGGCTGGCGGGCAACTACAATGACCTTGAGTACTCCTATCTCTATTCTCCCTGCTTCGACCTGGGCGGCATGGCCCGCCCGATGCTGTCCTTCTCCGTAGCACTGGACATTGAAGACTGCGGCACGCAGCTCTGCGACGGTGCCTGGGTGGACTATTCGGCCGATGGATTGAGCTGGCAGAAACTGGGTGCGCCCAACCA
>CBHWDR010000590.1:0-2586 GCA_966112575.1 uncultured Chitinophagales bacterium | reverse complement strand
TGCCCGCCAGGGCATGCTGCACGAAGTGTTCAACATGGCCATGACCTGGAAGCTGCCGGTGATCTTCATCTGCGAGAACAACAACTACGCAATGGGCACCTCCATCGCCCGTACCTCGAATATCACGGATATCTACAAGCTGGCCGACGCCTACGAGATGCCGGCCGATGTAGTGGACGGCATGCAGCCCGAAACCGTGCATGAAGCGATGAGCCGTGCCGTCAAGCGTGCCCGCGAGAAAGGCGGACCTACGCTCCTCGAGATCAAGACCTACCGCTACAAGGGGCACTCGATCTCCGATCCCCAGAAATACCGCACGAAGGAAGAAGTAGAGGAATACAAAGCCAAGGATCCGATCTCCAGCATTCTGAGCACGATCCTCGACAACAAGCTGGCAACGGAAGAAGAGATCCGCCAGATCAACGAACGTGTAGACCAGGCTGTTGCCGAAAGCGTTAAGTTCGCGGAAGAGTCGTCCTGGCCCAATGACGACGAAGTGCTGAAAGACGTGTATGTAGACCAGAACTATCCATTCATTACCGACTAAAAATTATCCACCAATTAATAATTGATTCATGGCTGAAGTAAAACATCCTCGCCACCAAACCGAAAGTGAAGTAGTGGTCGACCGTGCAAGGGATTTTTGGGGCCGTTTTGGCAAGATCATCATGAACGCCAGCGCTTCCGTTATCGTTGTGGGCGGTGGCTAACTGGCCTACAAATATTTCGTGAAAGCTCCGAAAGAGCAGAAGGCTGCTGAAGCCGTATGGAAGTCGGAAAGCTATTTCGGCATGGACTCCATGGCGAAAGCGCTCAACGGCGATGCCCAATATGCCGGTGCGGAGAAAGTAGCGAACCAGTATGGCGGCACCAAGGCCGGCAACCTGGCCAATTTCATTGCCGGTGTTTCTGCCCTCAAGGCAGGCGACAACAACAAGGCCGTGAAGTTCCTGAAGGAGTTCAAGACCGATGCGAAGCAGGTGCAGGCCCGGGCCTACAAGCTGCTGGCCGATGCGCAGGCGAACCTCAACCAGAATGCGGAAGCGCTGTCCAATTACCGGAAGGCCGCGCATGAGTTCGAGGCTGACCAGCAGTCTTCTGCCGAATACCTGTTCTTTGCCGCTTACTTTGCCGACCGCGTAGTGAAAGACAAGAACCAGTCGATCGAGCTGTTCAAGGAACTGAAGCAGAAATACAACAACACCCAGTTCTCGTTCGAGGCCGACAAGTACCTTGCCCAGGCTGGTGTGTACAAAGACGATAAATAATTCTCTGAATAAATTTTCTTCTGCATGGCAGATGTTGCGAACAGCAAATTATTTCAGAACCTCGAGGACATCCGCAATTTGAAGGATGTCCTTGTTGTTTTGGTGAAGACCGAATGGAACGCGTCCGTAGTGGACGAGCTGGAGGCAGGCTGCCTGCGGGTTTTCGATCGATATGGGGTGCGCACGCGTACCATCGTTGTTCCCGGCGCCGTGGAGATCCCCTTCGCGATCCAGCAGTACTGGGCCAATTCCAACACGCCCATGGCCTTCATCGCCCTTGGCTGCGTGATCCGGGGCGGGACTCCCCATTTCGAATACGTTTGCCAGTCGGTGACCCAGGGCCTGACCCAGCTGAATACATCGATGCAGGTGCCCGTGATCTTCGGCGTGCTCACCGTGAACAACGACGAGCAGGCGCAGGAACGCATTGGCGGTATCCATGGACATAAAGGCGAAGAAGCGGCAATCACGGCGATCAAGATGATGATCCTGAACGCCCAACTTAAGGAAGGATCGATCTAATATGAAGGTTCAGTTATTCATTCCCTGTTTCGTAGACCAGCTCTATCCCCAGACCGCGTTCAACATGATCAAGGTGCTGGAGAAGGCGGGCTGTACGGTGACCTATAATCCTTCGCAGACCTGCTGCGGCCAGCCGGCCTTCAATGCCGGTTACTGGGATGATGCCCGGTCGATCTGCAGCAAGTTCCTTCGCGATTTCGAAGCCGGTACGCCCATTGTTGCCCCCAGCGCCAGCTGCGTAGGTTTCGTGAAAAACTATTACACGAAGCTGTTCGATAATTCTTCCCTGCACAACGAAGTGAAGGCCATCAGCCAGATTATCTTTGAATTTTCCGATTTCCTCGTCAACCGGCTGCAGGTGACCGAGCTTGGCGCCCGGCTACCCGGAAGGGCAACCTATCACGATTCCTGCGCCGGGCTTCGCGAATGCGGCATCAAGGCCGAGCCGAGGCTGTTGTTGTCGAAGGTTTCGGGACTGGAACTGACGGAGCTCAATGATGTAGAGACCTGCTGCGGTTTCGGGGGCACGTTTGCCGTAAAGTTCGAGCCCATCTCCGTGGCCATGGCCGAGCAAAAGGTGGAGAATGCACTGGCCACGGGCGCCGACTACCTCGTTTCCACCGACCTTTCCTGCCTCATGCACCTCCAGGGCTATATCGATAACAAGCAGCACCCCATCAAAACCCTGCACCTGGCCGACGTACTGGCAAGCGGCTGGTAGGGGGCTAAGAGGAGCTAAGAGGAAAAGGAGTTCACCTTGGTTCGGTCGTCGTTCACAGTCTCGACCTCCTTATAT
>CBHWDR010000589.1:0-2593 GCA_966112575.1 uncultured Chitinophagales bacterium | reverse complement strand
CAGCGCCAGCAGTCCGTAAGCAGGTCGTTTCATGGATATCGTTCTTGGATACTTAAAAATAGAAAAAATCCCCATGATTCCGAGGGAAAAACGGCGCCGGGGGCGGCTTTGTGCATCGTTTGGGAATCATCACCCGTTATTGGTAAGGTACAGGGAAACTACGGTACCTGCGGTTGCACGAAAAATCTACCTTTATCAGGCCCTGATCCGACGTCTTGAAAGCTGCGGTTATTCACCTTCAAACCACGCTCATGCCCCTTATCAACCGGTCGGGATCTGCCTTGCTTCTTGCCCTCGCCCTCCTCTCCTGCCAGGATCGGGCAGCGGGCCCTTCGCCCACCCTCATCAAGGACCTGCAACTGAAAAGAGGGAACGTCATTTCCTGCGGTCCCGCCGACCAGCAACTCGGCAGCCTGACATTCGCACTTACCGGCGATGCAGCCACGCAGAAAGAATTCATCACCGGTCTCAAGCTCCTGCACTCCTTCGAATACGACGAGGCCGAGAAAGTATTCGCCCGCCTGATCGACCGGGAGCCCGGTTGCGCGATGGCTTACTGGGGAGTAGCGATGAGCAGCTTCCACGCGCTCTGGTCGCCGCCCGCGGCCGCCGAGTTGCGCAAGGGTGCGCAGGCCCTGGCGATCGCCCGATCGATCGGGAAGAAATCAGCAAGAGAAGCAGCTTACATCGAAGCCCTCGGCGCCTTCTTCGACAACTGGGAAACGGCCGACCACAAGACCCGCTGCCTTCGCTTTGAGCGGGCAATGGAACAACTGGCAGGCAAATTTGCCGGCGACCGGGAGGCGACCATCCTCTATGCGCTCGCCCTGAATGCAGCGGCCGACCCGAAAGAACAGACCTTCAGCAAACAGAAGAAAGCCGGAGCCCTGCTGAACAGCCTGTACCCGAACGAGCCCGATCACCCGGGCATCCTGCATTACCTGATCCATACGTACGATAATCCGGCGCTCGCCATGCAGGCCCTGCCGGCAGCCCGCCGGTATGCAGCCGTTGCGCCTTCCTCGGCCCATGCCCTGCACATGCCTTCGCATATTTTTACGCGGCTGGGCCTCTGGGAGGAAGACATCCGGTCGAACCTGGCCTCAGTCAACTCCGCTGTTTGCTATGCGCAGCAGACGGGTATAAAGGGACACTGGGATGAAGAGCTGCATGGCCGGGACTACCTGGCCTATGCCTATCTGCAGCAAGGCAATAATGCGAAGGCCAAGGAACAATGGGAGGAGTTGCGCAGGATCGATCATGTGGAGCCCGCCAACTTCAAAGTAGCCTATGCGTTCGCGGCCATCCCTTCCCGGTACGTACTGGAAAACCGGATGTGGAAGGAAGCCGCGGCGCTGGATACGCTGAAAGCGAATTTTACCTGGGGCAGTTTCCCCTGGCAACGCTCCATGCTGCATTTCACGCGTCTGCTTGGCGCGGCACATACGGGGGCAACCGGGATCGCCCGAACCGAATGGTCCCTGCTGAAAGCAGCCCAGGAAGAGTTGCTGCGGCTGAAGGATCCGTACAAGGCCGAACAAGTGGCGATCCAGATGCAGGCAGGTGAAGCCTGGATCCTTTGGGCGGAAGGTAAAAAAGAGGAGGCCCTGCGCCTGATGCGTGCTGCCGCCGACCGGGAAGACGGGATCGAAAAGCACCCGGTGACCCCGAGTGAAGTACTGCCGGCCCGTGAGCTGCTCGGCGACCTGCTGATGGAATACAAACAATTTGGACCCGCGCTGGACGCATATGAGCAGGACCTGAAAACGCACCCCAAACGGTTCAACGGGGTTTACGGGGCTGCAAGCGCGGCGGAACAACTTGGCAAAACGGATAAAGCGCTGGCTTATTACCGCGAACTGCTGTCAATGTCGGCGAACTCGGACCGCGCCGAACGCAAGGCTGCCGAAGCCTTCCTGCGCCGTCACCAGGCGGTAGCGAAACGATGATCAGCGATCCTTTTGCCGGCGGTCGAGCCAGTTGACGGCGGCGCGGATCTTCGCATCCTTGTTTCGTTCGGAAAAATCATCACCCCCGATCACTTCGATATCGGGGCGCACCGCATCGGCAAATAGTTTTCCATGGGCATTCTTCGAGAGGCCCTCGGCTACAACGATGCCGTTGTCCTTGCCCGGCAGCTGAAAGCCGTTGTTGGCCGTTACATAACCCGCGGTGCGTTCGCCAACCAGCACGGTATTCGGGCGGGAGGTAAAGGCGATCGCGATTTGCTCGGCGGCCGATCCGGAAACAGGGCTGATCAGCACCGCCACCGGCAGCGCCTCCAGCGCTCCGCATCCGCCCGGGTCTTTCAACACAAGGGAGTCGCCATGATTCAAGTGCAGCACCACGCGGCCATTGACGAGGGTGAAGCGGTCCGCTTCGCGGCCGCGGCCATCTACGCCGATGGTCAGCAGGCGGTTGCCAAGCACGTGTGCAATGCCCTGAATCATTGGGAAGGTATTACCGCCGCCATTGAGGCGCAGGTCGATGATGATGCCCCTGGTATCGGTGTTGATGTTCTTACAAAGCGAATCGCGGAGCCGCTGCGCGAAAGCATTCATCTGCTCTTCCGTTTGCCCGTTGAAGAAGGGGA
>CBHWDR010000588.1:0-2594 GCA_966112575.1 uncultured Chitinophagales bacterium | reverse complement strand
AACAAGGAATGTAGAAGTGAAGAACCTCTGACCGAATGATGGTTCAAACCAGAAAGCAATTCTGAGACCCTTGGGAAAAGATTGCTTTAAACAAAAACCTCCGTGTCTCTTGGTGCCTTCGTGACTCCGTGGTTCAAAAAGCAGGGTGAGACCCATCCCCCATGGAGCCCCATTCCCGAATCCTCATTTTCGAATTCCCGAATTCTCTCATCTTTGCGGCCAAATCACCACCATGGCCCTCATCGCACCCTCCCTGCTTGCCGCCGATTTCCTCAACCTGCAGCGTGAATGCACGATGCTCAACGAAAGCGAAGCCGATTGGTTCCACCTCGACGTGATGGACGGGCGCTTCGTGCCAAACATCTCCTTCGGCCTGCCTGTGATCGAGCAGATCCGGAAGGCAACGACCAAGGTCTGTGATGTGCATCTCATGATCGAAGAGCCGGGCAATTATGCGGAGGCCTTCAAAAATGCAGGCGCCGACATTTTATCGGTGCATATCGAAGCCTGTCCCCACCTCCACCGCAATATCCAGCAGATCCGCTCGCTGGGCATGAAGGCCGGCGTGGCCGTGAATCCCCATACACCGGTAAGCCTCCTGCAGGATGTGCTGCACGACCTGGACCTTGTTTGCCTGATGAGCGTGAATCCCGGCTTTGGCGGACAGAAATTCATTCCCCACACCCTCGACAAGATCCGCCAGCTGCGCCGCATGATCGATGAAAAAGGACTGGATGTGCTCATCGAGATCGATGGAGGCGTAACGGTGGAGAATGCCGCATCCATCATCGAGGCCGGCGCCCATGTGCTGGTAGCGGGCAACACGGTCTTCAAGGCCCAAGACCCGATCGCCACCATCGCTGCCCTGAAGAAAATCTAACTTTGCCGGCATGAAGGATCTCTTCTCCGGTCATGCCGCTGATTATGCCCGTTTCCGTCCCGGTTATCCGCCGGCGCTGATCGATCATATCCTGCAGTACGTGAAGGAAAGGGACTGCGCCTGGGACTGTGCCACCGGCAACGGGCAGGCGGCGGTACTCCTCTCGGATCATTTTGGGCGGGTGGAAGCCACCGATATCAGCGAAGGCCAACTGGCCCAGGCAACGCACCGCCACAACATCCGCTACCAGACAGCTGCCGAAGGCACGCATTTTCCCGAACGCTATTTCGACCTGGTGACGGTTGCACAGGCTTACCACTGGCTCGACCAGGAAGCTTTTGCACAGGAAGTGCGCCGGGTGGGCAAACCCGGTTGCGTGATTGCCGTTTGGGGTTATGGTTTGGTACAGACCGGCGATCCTGCGATCAACCAGTGGCTGCAGCATTTTTACCGGGTGGTGGTCGGTCCTTATTGGGATGCGGAGCGCAGTCAGATCGATGAAGAATACCGGAACAGCCACTTCCCCTTCGATCCCCTGCCGGGCGCTCATTTTATCGAGGAGCGCAACTGGGACCGGGATGATCTCCAGGGCTACCTGTCGACGTGGTCGGCGGTGAAGCATTACGAAAAAGCGCTCGGCCGTGATCCCGTTGCGGAGGAATTGAAGCAGCTTTCTTCCCTGGGTCCTGGTGAGCAGTGCTGGTTCCGCTTTCCCATCTTCCTGCGGCTGGGGCAAATTTCCTGATCAGGATTTCGTGCGACTCATGCCTTCCTTCGCCTCCGTCAGCTCGGGGTCGAGATTCAGGGCGTTCACATAATTATCGTATGCCCCTTTCTTATCTTTCAGGGCTTCGAGCGATTTGCCCAGCCAGAGGTAGGCTTCCGGGTATTTGGGATCGACGTCACTGGCCTGGCGGAAGACGCCGGCCGCTTTCTTGGCATCCTTTTTCTTTTCGAGCAGCACCTGTCCCTTGTCCATATAGGCATCGAGAAAGCGGTGATCGGCAACGATGGCCTGATCGAACAGGCGGATCGCTTCATCGGCGTTGCCGGTGTTTTCGAAGTACAGTCCTTTGAGGTAGTAAGCAACGGGGCCGGTGCGCCGGCCGCCCCGCGCGATGATGGAATCCAGCAGGGGCAAGGCCTTCGGGTTGCCGGCGTCGGCATAGGCGAAGGCCAGCTTCTCCACCACCTGGGCGTCATCGGGGCTCAGGCTATAGGCTTTTTCCAGGGCGGCCAAAGCAGCGCCCTCCTGGCCGGAGCTGCGCTGGATCTCGGACTGGAGGTCGTAGGCGTCGATGGCATTGGGCGTCTGGGCCAGGATCTCGTTGGTCAGCTGCAAGGCCCTGTCGTTGGCGCCTTTCTCACGGTAAGCTTTAGCCAGTTCCATCTTCACATCCACGCTGCCCGGCAGTTTTTTCACGGCCGACTCCAGGAAGGCGATCGCCGAATCGGGGCTTTGCTGACGGAGCACTACTGCCAGGTTCACGGCATACATGGGTTTGGGTTCGAGCTCCCAGGCTTTCCGCAGATCCTGAACTGCGTAAGGCAGCTGGCTGTTCTTGTACAGCAGGTAGCCGCGGTTGTAATAGTGTTCCGGGTTCGCCGGGTTCCGCGCAATGCTGTCGGTCAGCGCATCGTATGGCGGGGCCGCAAGCAGGGCGTCTTCGCTTGTGGAGGCATCGTTGCAGGCGAGGAGGGAGGCGGTAGCACA
>CBHWDR010000587.1:0-2612 GCA_966112575.1 uncultured Chitinophagales bacterium | reverse complement strand
TCAACGTTTTCACGCGCCTTCATGGCCAGTCGGAATACAGCGGCACCGGCGTGGGCCTCTCGATCGTACAAAAAGTCATGCAGAACCATGGCGGCTTCATCTGGGCCGAAAGCCAGCCCGGTCTGGGCTCCACCTTTTACCTCCTCTTTCCTGTTGCCGGTTAGCAAGTCGGTCCATTAATAAGCAGCACGCTCCGGCTCACCTGCTCCATTTTCGAATTTTCGAATTCTCTAATTAGCTAATTCTACGGATCTCCGCGCCCAGGGCATTCAGCCGCTCATCGATGTACTGGTAACCGCGGTCGATCTGGTCGATGTTCTGGATGATGCTCTTGCCTTCGGCGCTGAGGGCGGCGATGAGCAGGGAGACGCCGGCACGGATGTCGGGGGAGCTCATGGTGATGCCCCGCAGCTTGAACTTGCGTTCGAGGCCGATGACGGCCGCGCGGTGCGGGTCGCAGAGGATGATCTGCGCGCCCATGTCGATCAGCTTGTCGACGAAGAACAGCCGGCTTTCGAACATTTTCTGGTGGATGAGCACCGATCCTTTTGCCTGCGTGGCCACTACCAGCACGATGCTGATCAGGTCGGGCGTGAAGCCGGGCCAGGGATGATCGTAAATAGTAAGCACACCGCCGTCCATGTACGACTGGATCTCATAACTCTCCTGGGCAGGAATATGAATGTCGTCGCCGATGATCTCGAGCTGGATGCCCAGTTGCCGGAACTTGTCGGGGATCACGCCCAGGTGTTCGATGCTGGCATTCTTGATGGTGATCTCGCTCTGGGTCATGGCGGCGAGGCCGATGAAGGAGCCGATCTCGATCATATCAGGAAGGATGCGGTGGGTGCATCCGCCGAGTTTTTCTGCACCTTCGATCACCAGCATATTGCTGCCGATGCCAGTGATATTGGCGCCCATGCGCACCAGCATCTTGCACAGCTGCTGTACATAGGGCTCACAGGCTGCATTGTAGATCACGGTGCAGCCCCGGGCCATCACGGCTGCCATCACCACGTTGGCGGTGCCGGTTACGGAAGGCTCGTCGAGCATGAGGTAACGGCCCTTGAGTTCTTCCGTGGTGATATGGTAAAAGCCTTCTTCGGCATTGTAGGTGAATTGCGCGCCCAGCTTTTCAAAGCCGAAGATGTGGGTATCCAGCCTCCGCCTGCCGATCTTGTCGCCACCGGGCTTGGGGATGAAAGCCTCGCGGAAGCGGGCCAGCATGGGGCCTGCGAGCATCACGGAGCCGCGGAGGCGGCCGCTCTTGCTCTTGAAATCCTCGCTGCGCAGGTAGTTGAGATCCACATCTGCCGCTTCGAATTCGCAGGTATGGCGATCGATGCGGTTGATGCGTACGTTCATCAGCCCAAGGAGCTCGATGAGGTTATTGACGTCGATGATATCCGGAATGTTGGAGATGGTCACCTGCTCGCTGGTGAGCAGCACGGCGCTGATGACCTGGAGCGCTTCGTTCTTCGCGCCCTGGGGCGTGATCTCGCCCTTGAGTCGCTTTCCCCCGATTACTTCAAATGAGCCCATGGTTCGTCTGTTGGTTTCGGCAAAGCAACATAAAAAAGAAAGGCCGCTCATCGAGCCGCCTTTCTTTTTTATATTCTGCTACAAGCTTAGTAGCGCTTCTTGCCGTACTTGCCGCCGCCTTTGTTGTTGCGGTTGCCGCCACCGCCGCCATTGCTGCCGCCACCGCCGCCGCCCTGACGTTGCTGGAACTTGCCGCGCTGCTGACGGCCATAGCCGCCGCCACGCTGGTTCTCGCGGTCCTGCGAAGGACGATAAGCCTTCACATAGCCGGCGGTCGTGAACTCCAGCTGTCCCTGCGTGAGGTTGGTCAGCTCGCTCTGGATGGCATCGTCATGCACGACGTCCTTATGCCAGTTGTTGTAGGCAAGCTTCATATAATAGGCGATCGCGTTGGCGAAGCCCTGGCGTTTTTCGGGGTTCTCTTCCTTCAGGGCCTTGTCGATCACCAGCTCCAGGTTCTTGCCCAGGTGCGAAAAGCGGGGATAGCGTTTCGGATAGGGGATGGGCTGGGGCTTGGCCTTGTAGGTCTCTTTTTCAGGGATCGGATAGGGACTGTCCACATCCAGTTTGAAATCGGAGATATAGAAAAGGTGATCCCAAAGTTTATGACGGAAGTCTTCAACGTTTTTCAGGTGCGGGTTGAGGAAGCCCATGAGTTCGATCACGGCCTGCGCATTGCGCTGGCGGCGTTCGCGGTCTTCAATAGTCAGGATGTGTTCCACCATCTTCTGGATATGGCGGCCATATTCACGCATCGTCAAATAGTTCCGGATGGTGTTGTATTCCATCGGTCCCGGACTCGTTCGATTGTATTGCATCAGGACAAATGTAAGGGTTGGGGGTGGTATTTGGGTATTCCAGCCTTCGCTAAAGCTACGGCGGGCGGAGCGGGTATTGGGTATTGGGGTATGATGGTACTGAGGTACGAAGGTATTGTGGTGTCAGGGAATCGTAAAAATGAAAATGAGCCTCGATGGCCCATCAGCGAAATCCCTTCAATCCTTAAGTCGGTGTCAAAAAAAGAAAGGGGCCCCGAACCAAGGCCCCTTTTACAAGCCACCATCCTCTTC
>CBHWDR010000586.1:0-2623 GCA_966112575.1 uncultured Chitinophagales bacterium | reverse complement strand
TTACCCGAATCCCTTCCGGGAACAGGTCTCGGTTCCGGTCAGCCTGCGTGGTAGCTACCAGGTGGAAGTGCAGGACCTTTTTGGGCATGCCGTCTTCTTTCAAACCGAGCGCAAGCCTTCCCTCCTGGAGCTGACGCTGCCCGGAGCGCCGCCCGGTGTGTATTTTCTGCGCCTGCAAAATGGAACAGGAAACATCGTTCATAAGCTCGTGAAACAATAGATCGAGCCAGTTGGTCTACCCCCGGGTTATCCAGCCCGGGGTCTTTTTTTATCTGGTTCATCCGGGGCCGGCTCCTGCTGCCAATCAATTTCGATTTACCTTTCCTGCTTAAATCAACGGCCATGGATGTAAAGATCGAAGCCTCCTGGAAAAAGGAGTTGGCGGATGAATTCAAGAAGCCCTATTTCAAGCAGATCACCGATCACCTGAAGACCGAGAAGACACAGGGAAAAACGATCTATCCCCCGGGGCCGCAGATCTTCAATGCATTCGAGCAAACACCTTTCCGAAAGGTAAAAGTGGTGATCCTCGGCCAGGACCCCTATCATGGTCCCCGCCAGGCAATGGGCCTGAGCTTTTCGGTTAATAAAGGCGTGGCCATCCCCCCTTCGCTGATCAATATTTTCAAAGAGATCCATGAAGATCTCGGTGCACCCATTCCCCAGCACGGCGACCTGACCCACTGGGCGAATCAGGGTGTGCTCCTCCTCAATGCCTCGCTCACCGTTCGTGCGGGCGAGCCCATGAGCCATTCGAAGATCGGCTGGCACCTCTTCACCAATACCGTGATCCAGCGGATCTCGAAAGACCGGGAGCACGTGGTCTTCCTGCTCTGGGGCAAATTCGCGCAAGAGAAAGAAGCGCTGATCGATAAGAAGAAACATCTTATCCTCAAGTCGGCGCATCCTTCGCCCCTCTCGGCCAGCCATGGATTTTTCGGTAATCATCATTTCTCCAAAACGAATGAATACCTGATGAAGAAGGGCCTTGACCCGATCGACTGGGCCATCAACTGATCGGAAAGCGCCGCATTTACCCGAACTTGCAGCCCATGAAATTTCTCCGGGAACTGCTTGGCCGCGTCTTCGCCTTTTGGGCGGCCCTTGTATTTATCGGCTCCATGCTGCTTTTCTGGATCCCGATCTGGTTTACGAAGATCTGGCCGGAGCCGAAGCGCTCGGTACGCGTGTTCGTGCTCTTCCGCGCCTGGATGACCTGCTTTTTTACCCTGACCGGCGTTCGCCGTAAATATGTGGGTAAGGAAAACTTCCGCCCCGGACAGATCTATGTCGTGGTCTGCAACCACCATTCCTTTATGGATCCGCCGCTTTCCTCACCGGGCATTCCCGGTGCCAACAAGACGATCGCGAAAAGCGAGATGGCCAAGATCCCGATCTTCGGTATGGTCTACAAGCGGGGATCGGTGCTGGTCAACCGGAAGAGCGAAGAAAGCCGCCGGCAGTCCTACATGCGGATGCGCGAAGTGCTCAACCAGGGCATGCATATGTGCATTTACCCGGAAGGCACCCGCAATCGTTCGGGCGAGCCCTTGCAACGTTTCCACGACGGCGCATTCCGGCTGGCGATCGAATCGGGCAAAGCGGTCATTCCCGCAGTGCTCTTCAATACCGGTAAAGTACTTCCCCGCAAGACCTTTTTCTTCTGGCCCGTTCCCGTGCAAATGCATTTCCTCCCCGAGATACCCGTCACCGGGAAAACGGTGGAAAGCCTAAGGCAGGAGGTCTTCACCACCATGCACGACTACTATGTTGCACACAGAGATCGACTGGGGTAAGTGTTCCAACCCACCGAGGGAGAGAGAAAGAACGCAGATTGTCATGATTTAACGGATTTGCGCGGATTACTTTCTCAATTTTAAGAGGCTGGTTAAGTGCAGTCGGTCATTCGGCTGGAGAACCAGATAGGAAGCTTCGTTTCGGAATTGGAACGAATATTAATCAAACGATTAACCTCACCCCTAATTCGACAGCAAAAGATCACATTGGGATGAACGAATGCCAATAATCTCTGTTTTCTGTTTCACCGCGAAGCGGTGCGCTGCTTGCTGCTTCCCGAGCTTGCTCGGGATCTGCTTACTGCTTCACTCAATAATCCTTTAAATAGCGCGTACGGTTCACCTTCAGATCCTGCAGGATCGGTGACTTGGGACTGAGCGTGATGTTGAAGTAACGCGTGACGCCGATGGGCGTTGCGCCTACCGACAATTGCCAGCAGTGCATGTCGCGCGAGATGGTCATGGTGAACAACCCGAGTTTGCCGGTCTTCAGGTCATAGGAGCCATTGGTGGTGAAATTCCATTTCGGCGTCAGGCTGAAGCTGTTGTTGAAGTTGAACGAAGAAAAGATCTCCGTCTGGAACCGCTTCGTCTGGTTGTTGCGCGTGCGGGAGAAACTGAGGGAATACGAAACGTTAAGCGACCACGGAATATTGAAGTCCACGAACTCGGCCGGGTTGCGGTTGATGTAATCCTGCATCCGCTCCTGGTCAGCCAGCATGGTCGGATCGGTGATCTGCTTGGTCGTGGGTTTGGCTCCCTTGTTCGGATCACGGGGCTTGCTCTGGAAATTGGCCGACATCGACACACTACCGCTGCTCAGGCGG
>CBHWDR010000585.1:0-2627 GCA_966112575.1 uncultured Chitinophagales bacterium | reverse complement strand
GCCGATGCCGGCATTGTTGATAAGGAAATCGAAGCGGCCGGATCCGAATTCTTCTTTCAGCAGATCGCTGAGGGCGGTGGTAAATCCGTCGAGCGAAGCGATGTCGTTGAGGTCGAGCTCCAGGGCCGCGGCCTTGCGCCCCAGCTTCCGGATCTCGTCTACCGTTTCCTCCGCACCCGAGCGTTCCGACCGGTAGGTAAGAAGCACATCATGGCCGGCCCTGGCGAGGCTTAGGGCCATATCCTTGCCCAGTCCGCGGCTTCCGCCGGTGACCAGGGCGATCTTTGTCTGCATCATGGGATTTGAAAGAAAGGATCAATAACGATCGCGGCGATTGCCGTAGCTGCCGCCACCGCTTCCACTGCCGCCACCTTTGTTATAACCACCGCCGCCGCCACCACCGTAGCCGCCGCGAGTGCCACCACCTCCGCCGCCTTTGTTATAGCCGCCACCGCCGCCATAACCACCGCGGTTGCCGCCGCCACCATAGCCGCCACGGTTTCCACCGCCGCCATAGTTGCCGCCACCACCACCGTAACCGCCACCCGAGCCGCCACGTTCGTCGGCCTGCTTCACTACCAGGGGCTTGTTATTACCGAGGGAAATATCATTGAGGTGTTCGATCGCTTCCTTGGCTTCTTCGTCGTTGGGCATGTCCACAAAACCAAAGCCGCGGCTTTTTCCGGTCTCTCGGTCCAGGGTCACCTTTGCTGAGGCAATGGTGCCGAACTTTTCAAAAATCTCCAGCAATTCATCATCATACAGGTCGTACGGAAGACCGGCTACAAAAAGTTTCATTGAAATCAATTATACAGTAAAGGTAACAAATCCATCTGCCTAAGGCATAATCCACGCAAGTCAAAGGCCAAAAAACTGGAGAAAGCGCCGGTATACGCAGAATTTTTCCGCCCGGCTGCCGGTAAATGACTGAAAATAAGGAGGGTGACACGCGGCCACCCTCCTCACGGGAATAGATCCTCTATTGATTAAAGTCCGCCGCCACCGATCCGGTCACGTCCGGTGTTGCCGCGCAGGTCGGAGTCGGAGCTCCGGTCGCTGTCGAGGCGGTCGCTACCGAGGCGGTCGCGGTCGGTGCGGGTCGTATCGTCCACGCGGTCCACATCCACCTCCGTATTGCGCACGGTATCACGGATGGTCTCATCACGCTCATCCACATCCTTGCTCACGCGGATCTCTTCCACCACGCGGGCTTCCTTGTTCACCACCGGAATTTCCGAGCGCTCGGTAAGTTCGATATCGCGCTCCTGGAAGGCCTGGTCGCGGTTTCCGCTTACGGGGCGGTCGACCTGGTTGCGTTCCACATTCACATGCTCTTCACGCAGGCGCACATGCTCTTCCACGGGGCGCTCCACGATGCGCGAGCGTACCCGCACACCTCCGCGCTCTTCGGTGCGCTTGCCCACTTCGAGGCGCTCTTCAGCGCGCTCGATCGTCTGGTCGCGATCACCGGTAAGATCGGTTCTTCCCGGGGTGCCCGATACACCCATGCGGCTGTCGCTGCCGGTAGTACTGCGGGAGGAACGTTCATCTACATCGATCGCGCCGCAGTCGTCGAGAATATCGGCTGCACGTTCGGCTTCCTCAGAAGTACGCGCATGAACCGTCACCAGACACTGGGAGCTGTTGCTTACCCTTGAGTAGCGGTCGGCCTCATCATCATCACCACCGAAGAGGTTACGGAAGAAACGGGAAATGCCGCTCTCTCCGTCGCGATCACGGTCGCGGCTCACCTGTTCGCCCGATGAATTCTGCAGGCCGCTGTTGCGGCTATAATCCACGCGGTCGCGTGTGATGCCATTCGATTCCAGCTGGCTTACTGCCCGCTGTGCGTCCGACTCGGAGTCGAAGAATCCAATTACTGTTTGTGCCATTAAAGCCTCCTTCGTTTTTTAGTTGATCAATCTTTGTTATCTATATCCCTTTTGATCGGGATGCGTTCCACGTCGACCACTTCCTTCAGCAGGGTGATGTCCTGCATATGCGGCACTTCGGTCCGGCGCTTGATCACATGCACTTCTTCGACGATCTCATAGCGCTTTTCCACTACCAGCACCTCGCGCACTACCGGGATGACCACACGGTCTTCTTCCTGGCGCACTTCCGGCATGGTATCGACGATCTTTTTAATGGGATGATGCTCTACTTCATATCCTTCCTGGATGAGGGGGATGTTGAGCGTGCGTTCTTCTTCCACCACGCGTTTGTGGACGACCACACGGGCCGTGTCCACGGTTTCTTTAGAAACAACGATGTGCTCCTGCACCACCTCGATCACCTGCGGGTCCATCGGAGCGGGTGCTCCTGCCTCGTGATCGTTCCTCTGATCTTTGTTTTGTTCCATAGCGGAGTTCTTTAAACGAATTCCGTGCCTTTTGTTTTTATGGGGAAGCGAATCCGCTTTTAAACGGAGGCGATCCGGAAGACCTCGATTGGATGAAAACGACATCATCCATGAAACAGTGGAAAATTGGCATCACCTGAATGCCCTCGGCAATAGCATTTCCAACGGCTTTAACAAAAACCAACCAAACCCCTGCATGATTTTTTAGTCTGCTAATCGTACAGGTGACCTGTCGCCCATTACTTCAAATACTATATTTACGCCG
>CBHWDR010000584.1:0-2630 GCA_966112575.1 uncultured Chitinophagales bacterium | reverse complement strand
AGCCCTGGAGCAGTTCGGCAAGGCGCTCCGCCTGATGCCGGAAGACCCCCAATGCCTTCTCCAAATCGCCAACCTGCATTTCGAGGCCGATCGCCATCAGGAAGCCCTTCCCTTTTACGAGCGTTATCTGAAAACCTCCTCGCCCAACAATTATTACTTCTTCCGGGCGGCCTGGGTGGAAAACGAGATCGGGCGCTACCGCCCGGCGCTGGCGCACCTGGAGCAATATGAGCCCTCCGAGAACGCCGACCGGGTGCGGAAGGCCGGCGAAGAGGGCTTTGCCTGGATGAAGCTGGGGGAGGCCGGCAAGGCGGAGGCAGGGTTCGGGCAGGTGCTCAAACTGGATCCTGGAAACGGCGGGGCCTGGCGGGGACTGGGGGAGGTGTACAAAGACATCAGGAAGGAGCCCCGCATCGCCATCGGTTACTACCGCAAGGCAGTGGAAGTGGATGAGGCCGGATCAGCTAAAGCACTGTACCACCTGGGCTGGCTCTACAACGAAGTCGGCGTGTATGACTCGGCCCGTATCTGGCTCGAGCAGGCCGTCGTCCGCCTGCCCGGCGATCACGATGCGAATGACGAGCTTGGCTTTTCCCTCCTCAAGCTGGGTCAACATGAACGGGCTGTGGACGTGTTCAAGACCGGGCTTACCCTGAAGCCCAATTGTCCTACGAGCCTGTTCAACCTGGGCCTCTGCTACGTGGCCCTCAAGCGCATCGACGAAGCCCGCAGCATCCTGACCCAACTCCGGTCGATCAACCCCGAAAAGGCCGCCAGGCTCGAGGCGGAGATCAACTAGCAGCCCTTGACATCCTCATAAAAAAATCCCGGCACCTGCCGGGATTTTCATTATCGTTCAAAGCTGTAGGAAAACAAACGCTTTCAGTATTCACTTTTACCTACTGCCCATTGCCTACACTGCTTCCGCGCTGAACTTCTTCGCCTGCTTCTTGCGCTCCTCTTCGTCGAGGATCACTTTCCGCATGCGGATATTGTTCGGTGTCACCTCGATGCACTCGTCCTGCTGGATGTACTCCATGCATTCTTCGAGGGTCATCAGGCGCTTCGGCGGGATGCTTACCGTACCATCCGAGCCGGAGGCGCGCATGTTCGTCAGCTTCTTGCCTTCATTGGGGTTCACCACGAGGTCACCGGGCTTGTTGTTCTCGCCGATGATCATGCCGCGATAGACCTCTTCTCCCGGATCCACGAAGAAGAAGCCACGGTCGAGGAGCTTGTCGATGGAATAAGCGGTGGTGGAACCGGCTTCCTTGGCGATGAGAACGCCGTTGTTGCGGCCGGGGATAGGTCCTTTCCAGGGCTTGTAACCCGATACGCGGTGGTTCATAACGGCTTCACCGGCGGTGTTGGTCAGCATCTGCGTACGCAGGCCGATCAGGCCACGGGAAGGGATATCGAACTCGAGGTGCTGCATCTCACCCTTGGTTTCCATCACGTGCATTTCGCCTTTGCGACGGGTCACCAGGTCGATCACCTTGGAAGCGTATTCCTGGGGAACGTCCACCACGAGGGTCTCGTAGGGCTCGCTCTTCACGCCATCGATGATCTTCACGATCACCTGGGGCTGTCCGATGGTGAGCTCATAGCCTTCGCGGCGCATGGTCTCGATGAGGATGCCGAGATGGAGGATACCACGTCCGAACACCAGGAAGGAGTCGGCTGAGTCGGTGTCCTGCACACGCAGGGCGAGGTTCTTTTCTGTTTCCTTCATCAGGCGGTCGCGCAGGTGACGCGAGGTCACGAACTTGCCGTCCTTGCCGAAGAAAGGAGAGTTGTTGATCGAGAACATCATGTTCATCGTCGGCTCGTCCACCGAGATCACGGGGAGGGCTTCGGGGTTCTCGAAGTCGGCGATGGTATCACCGATGGTGAAGTCTTCCAGGCCAACCACGGCGCAGAGGTCGCCGGCGATCACTTCCTGTACGCGCTTCTTGCCCATGCCTTCGAAGACGTAGAGTTCGCGCACGCGCGACTTCTTGATCTGTCCGTCGGCCTGCATGAGGGAGATGGGCTGGTTTTCCTTGATGGTACCGCGACCCACTTTACCGATGGCGATACGCCCGAGGAAAGAGGAGTAATCGAGCGAGGTGATCTGCATCTGCAGGGTACCTTCCGATACTTTCGGGGCGGGTACGTGCTGGAGGATGCCGTCGAGGAGGGGGTTGATGCCTTCGATCTGCTCGAGGGTATTGTTGAACCAGCCGTTCTTGCCCGAACCGTAGAAGGTGGGGAAGTCGAGCTGCTCTTCGGTAGCGTCGAGGTTGAAAAAGAGTTCGAAAACGGCGTCGTGCACTTCATCGGGGCGGCAGTTGGGCTTGTCCACCTTGTTGATCACCACGATGGGATGCAGACCGAGCGCCAGGGCTTTCTGGAGCACGAAGCGGGTCTGGGGCATGGGTCCTTCGAAGGCATCCACGAGGAGGATCACGCCGTCGGCCATTTTCAGCACCCGCTCCACCTCGCCACCGAAGTCGGCGTGGCCCGGAGTATCGATCACATTGATTTTTACACCTTTATAAGTTACTGCAGCGTTCTTCGAGAAGATGGTGATGCCGCGTTCGCGTTCCAGGTCATTGCTGTCCATGATCAGGTCGCCTGTCTCCTGGTTG
>CBHWDR010000583.1:0-2639 GCA_966112575.1 uncultured Chitinophagales bacterium | reverse complement strand
CTTGGCACTGGAGTTTGTTTTAACCTTGGGCATTGTAAAATGCGGTTTGAAATGATACCCTTGAGGCGGCCCCGCTCTGGCGGAACACTTATCGGGCCTCTTCAGGCAATACCGCGGGATTTCCCGAGGGGGCCGCAAAGATAAGCGTCCGGAGCGAAAAACACCACCGGAGCCGGCCGTTTTTTGTTAAGGGCCTGTTTTAAACCGTATAGTGGCGGTACAGCCGGTCGAAGGCTTCCGCAATGGGACCATAGCCGTAACGGGCAGCCGCCGCCCGGGCGATAGCCGGCGCATCAAATCCTGCAGCCCCTTCCAAAGCCGCCCCCAGCGCCGCTTCCAGGGCCTGGCTGTTGCCGGGTTCCACCAGGATGCCGTTGCTTGCATCCACCAGTTCGGGCAGGGCGCCGGCGCGGGGCACCACCACCGGGATCCCGCAGCAGAGGGCTTCTGCCGTTACGCAGCTGAAGGTCTCGGTAGCCGAGAAAAGCACCAGGGCATGGCAGCGGCGGAGTTCTTCGGCCACCTCCCGGTAGCTCACCTCTCCCCGGGCAAAGACCCGGTTGTGAAGGCCCTGGTCTGCGGGAAGGCTGGCCAGCACCCCCGGATCGCGGTTGCCGACCAGCACCAGCCGGGTATCCACAGCCTTCTCGCTGAAGCGCGCAAAGGCGGCGAGCAGCGCGTCGGTCCTTTTTACGGGCGCCATATTGGACACATGGATGAAGCTGAAGCCTTCGTATTTCTCCCCGCCGGGGAAGAAAAGGGTGGTGTCCACCACGTTGGGCACCACGTGCTTCACCTGCCGGCCGGTGGCCTCCTCGATGGCATCCGCCAGGAAACGGCTGACGGCGATCACAGCCCTCGCCTCGCGGAAGATCCGGCGGATGGCCGTGCGCACGAAATAGGACTTGCCCTCGAAGGCATCGAAGCTGCCGGGGACGAAGATGCTCCAGTGTTCGGAGAGCAGGTAGGGTATGCCCCAAGATTTGCGGACCCACTGGGCCAGCAGGCCGGCTTTCCAGCTCACCTGCACATGCACGAGGTCGGGCCGGCCTTCTTTTTCGATGTGGTCGGTGATCGCTTCCTCCGCTTCTTTCTTCCAGGTCCAGTGTTTCCGGACCCGGCCAAGGAGTCCCTTCGGCTCGGCAAAATAATGGATCTCTTCGGTGAGGCCGGTAGCCCGGCTGGTCACTACCTCATCGGTATCGGAGGCGCAGACGAAGAGCACTGCCGCGCGGGCATGGCGCTGGATAAAATCCCCGTCGAAGGGATCGTGCCGGTTGGGATACCAGCTCGTGAGCCAGAGGATCTTCCTGCGTTGCATCTTCCTGCAATATCGCAATAAAAACCGGAGCGGCTCAGGCCGGCCGGATCTGGATGAATTCCTTGCGGTTGATGTAGTAGAGGAAAAGAAAGTAGCCGATCGGCGCCAGGCTGATCAGCTGGAGGAGGAACATGCCGGAGGTGGCTCCCATGGCGTACAGCAGGGCGATCATGAGGAAGCCCACGATCAGCTGCTCGTCTTCGATGGCGCAGACGATCTTGAAGAAGTTCGTATCCCGGTAGGAATACTTGAATTCCATCGGCTGGGTAATATGAAACCCATCGGTGATCACCAGCCGCGAGGGGTTCGACGGCATGTCGATCACGATGGGTTTATTCTTTACGAGGGGATAAATAACCCGACCGTTCACCACCACCCGGAGCTTCAGGAAGCGCAGGAGGAGCTGATTTTTCTGCAGAAGAACGATCTGATATTGATCTTGCCTTTTTATGATTTCAGTGCTTTAATGATCTGCCCGAACTCGGCGGCCACCAGCGAAGCACCGCCCACAAGCCCGCCATCCACATCCGGGCAGGCAAAGAGTTCGGCCGCGTTGGCTCCTTTCACACTTCCTCCATAAAGAATGGGGATCTCGTTGGCTACAGCCGGGCCCCAGTGACCCGCCAGTACGGAACGAATATGTGCATGCATTTCTTGTGCCTGTTCGGTGGATGCGGTTTTTCCGGTACCGATCGCCCAGATCGGCTCATAAGCGATCACCAGCTGGGCCGCCTGCTCCTCATTCAGGTGAAAGAGCGACTCCTCCAATTGTTGCTGAACATACGCATTTTGATTTTCCTCCTCGCGGATGCGCAGGGGCTCGCCACAGCAGAAGACCGGCGTGATGCCGTGTTCAAAACAGCTGTTCACTTTTGCGGCCAGGAGCTGGTTGGTCTCCAAATAATATTCCCGGCGCTCGCTGTGGCCAAGGATACAGTAACGGACGCCGATCGACTGCAGCATCGCCGCCGACACCTCACCGGTGAAGGCGCCCGACTTCTTGTCGTTGCAGTTCTGGGCAGCAATGGAATACCCCTGGTCGTCGGCCACTTCGCTCTTGGCCATGATCAGGTAGGGAAAGGGCACGGCAAAGATCACTTTCTGATGAGGTGAGGGCTGGATCTTCAGCTCCAGGATCTCATCGAGCAGTTTCTCTCCCTGCTGGTAGGTCAGGTTCATCTTCCAGTTGGCCGCGGCAATTTGTTTTCGCATCGTAGAATTAATAGTGGTCAAAAATATGTTTGAGAATAAATTCCTCTTCGTTATCGGGCTCCTGCCCTTTCAGCCGCTTCCAGTTGCGGATGTCGATCAATGCGTT
>CBHWDR010000582.1:0-2651 GCA_966112575.1 uncultured Chitinophagales bacterium | reverse complement strand
GGAGGAAAATCTCTATCCTTAAGCTACTCCTTCATAACCTCTGTGCCTCTCCCTGCCTCCGTGTCTCTGTGGTTCAAAAACCAAAAAACCTTCGTGCTTCTTCGTGCCCTTCGTGTCTTCGTGGTTCAAAAAACCTACGAAGCCATAATCCCTAATGGTGCACGGCGTTTTGCACTTCGGTGTCAAGCGGAGAGATGCCGGGGTCGAAATAATGCGTGAGGACGCCTTCTTCACTCACCAGGTATTTGGCGAAGTTCCAGGCGGGCGCCTGCTCGTTCCAGCCGTTCTGTTGTTTTTGCGTCAGCCACTGGTAAACCGGGTGCTGCTCCTGCGCCCTGACCACCACGGATTTCCGGGCCACCGGGAAGCCGATGCCGAACACGTTCTGGCAGAAGCTGAGGATCTCGGCATCCGAGCCTTTTTCCTGTTCCTTGAAGTCGTTGGCCGGGAAGGCGATGATCTCGAGGTCCTCCCGCGAATGGCGGTACAGGGTCTGGAGTTCTTCGTATTGGCGGGTATAGCCACAGTCTGAAGCCGTGTTCACGATCATCACTTTTTTTCCGCGCAGCTGCTCGAAGGAAAGGGTCTTGCCATTGGCCAGTGCCACCTGCAGGCTGTAGAAAGGCACGGGCGCCGGTACGCCGCCGCTATTGCTCAGCAGTTTTGCCGCACCCGAGCGTTTGCGGGTCCAGAGGATGAGGGGATAGAGCCATTTCAGGAGGCGTTGGCGGATCGTCATGCGGTAAAGTTAACCCCGGGTATGGGTGTTTTCACCTAGCGTAGTCTAGCGGGTAAGAATTACGATGGCAAACTCAGTAAATTCCCTATTGCATCAGCGCCCTATATATGATTACTTTGATGCAGGTTTTGTGTGTACCCGGTCCTGACGTATCCATATCCAATATCCGCCTATGAAAATCCAATTTTACCTCTTACCTCTATTATTGTTCTCACTTGTCCAGGCTTTCGCGCAGACCTGCCCCGGGCTCAGCATCAGCTATTCCGTGCAGGAATCGCGTTGCGTGGCTACCGGTTCGGTCACCGTGAACCCCACAGGTGGTTCGGGCAACTATAATTTCCAGGCAGTGGGTCCGATCACGACCCCGCTCACCTCTTCGCCCCAGATCACCGGCCTGCCCCCGGGCACCTATACCATCCGCGTTCGGGACCTGAACAACAACTGTACGAAAGAAGTCAGCGGCGTGGTCGTTCCGGGAAGCTATACCGATCCCAATTTCGGGCTGGTGAAAACCGATGCGGGCTGTGCCGGCAATGATGGAACGATCTCCGTCACCGGCCAGCAGTATGGCCGTTCGCCGTTTCTCTATAAGATCATCGCTCCTTCCCCTTCGGGTGTGGGCACCACCAGCAGCACAGGCACGTTCACCGGGCTCACTGTCGGTGAGTACGCGATCCAGCTGCAGGATTCCTGCGGTGGTATCCAGGTGCGCCACATCACCGTGGAAGGCTATACCTGGTGGATCGATTCGTTCTCGGTGGTGCGTACCGATTGCCAGAATGCGCAGGTCTTCATCCGGGTAAAAGACAACAAAGGCAATGTGAGCACGGTCAATCCCGGCGCGTTCAGCGGGTTCAGCTTCGGCTATTCGCTTTATCCCGGTGATACGACCTTCTTCGGTTCGAACAGTTTCAACGTATTCCTGGGCACCCGCCACCAGCTGACCCTGCTGGTGCGCGACAACTGCGGTAATATCCACACCCAGTTCTGGACCGTACCCGCCAACCAGCAGCCTACCCTCAATCCCATCGCGATCAGCAATATCAACTGCTCGAGCTTTACGGCAACGGCCAGCGGCACGAACCTGACCAACCCGCAGTACTGTATCTATGACGCTTCGTTCGCCCAGATCGCCTGTAACAGCACGGGCGTGTTTCCCAACCTGCCTTTCGGGACCTATTGCATCGAAGTGACCGACAACTGTTACGACACCACCATCATGCGGTGCTTCACCCAGGCGAAGCCCCTTCCTTCGGTTGCTTCGAATGTGCAGGTGAACAATTTTACCTGCACCACGTTCACGGCAACGGTCACCGGACAGGCCAACCTCATCTCACCTAACTATTGCCTGTACAATTCGGCCAACGTTTCCATGGGCTGCAACAGCACGGGTGTGTTCACCAATGTGCCTTACGGAACCTATTGCATCAAGATCCTCAATGGCTGTCTCGATACGGTGATCACCCGCTGCTTTACCGTGCGCAAGCCGGTGGCAACACTCACCAACTATGCCATCACCGGAGGTACCTGCAGCAGCTTCAATGTGCAGGTGAACGGCGACAGCCTGATCGGCCCGCAGTACTGCCTCTACGACAGCGCGGGGAATGTGATCGCCTGTAACAGTACGGGGATCTTCAACGGACTGGCGGTAGGCTCATATTGCGTGCGGGCCATCTCCTGCGGCGACACCACCAATTCGATCTGCTTCACCGGCTCGCGCCCTGTTCCGGCCGTTGGCCCCGGGGTGACGATCATTAACAAGAACTGCAGCACGTTCGGTGTTTCCTTATACGGACAGGTCAACCTCACCAGCCCGCAGTATTGCCTGTATAATGCGAATGATTCGCTGCTCGCCTGCAATACCACCGGGATATTCGACAGTCTGGCTTACGGAAGTTATTGCATCAAGATG
>CBHWDR010000581.1:0-2655 GCA_966112575.1 uncultured Chitinophagales bacterium | reverse complement strand
TGACCTCCGATCGGTGTTTTACCGGTAACCTGACATACTCGTGCCATGACTTGAAAAATTTTGGAACGCAAAAGTAAGGAAATCCGGCTTAAGTTCAGCGATTAATTCGCAATTTTTCTGCCGTTTAGACAAAATTTATGAGAAATGGGCAGCCGGACGCCCGTTTACCTCGATCAACTGGTCCACACCGATGTGGATCCCCGCGTCGGTGCCGATCATCCAGCGATGCGCTACTTCCTCCAGTCCGGTGATGTGGGCCCGGAGCTCAGCCACCGCCCCTTCCACATCCCGGAACCGGATCGTGCAGGGCCGCCGCAGGTCGATCTGCTGCTCCAGGTAGTCTTTAAAGGTTTCGTCCATATCTTAAAGGTACGGAATCCCTGCTCCTGTCTGCATACCGCTAGTCCCACCCCCTAATACCCCAATACCCCAATACCCCAATACCCAATCCCTTAATCCCTCAATCCCCAAAACCTAAACGATTTTGCCTTAGCTTCGTGCCGCTTTTGACGATGGACCTGAAATGCTTGGGTCCGAACCATTGACAAATAAAAAAACCAACCCAAAAATGGCTTACGATGTAGTCGTTATCGGCTCGGGTCCCGGCGGGTATGTAGCCGCCATCCGCGCTTCCCAGTTAGGATTTAAAACTGCAGTGATCGAGCGGGAAAGCCTCGGCGGGATCTGCCTCAACTGGGGCTGTATCCCCACGAAGGCCCTGCTGAAGAGCGCCCAGGTATATGAATATATCAAGCATGCAAAGGAATTCGGCATCGAGGCCAGCGGCCAGCACGACTTCGGCGCGGTGGTCAAGCGCAGCCGGGGTGTGGCCGACAAGATGAGCAAGGGTGTTGCCTTCCTGATGCGCAAGAACAAGATCGACGTGATCTCCGGCAACGGCAAGCTGATCGCCAAAGGACAGGTGGAAGTAACTGCCGCCGACGGCGCCAAGCAGACCGTAGAGGCCAAACATATCATCGTGGCTACCGGTGGCCGCAGCCGCCAGCTTCCCGCCATGCCCATCGATGGCAAAAAGATCATCGGCTACCGCGAGGCCATGGTGCTCCCCGAGCAGCCCAAATCAATGATCGTTGTGGGCTCCGGCGCCATCGGCGTGGAATTCGGCTACTTCTACAACAGCATGGGCACCAAGGTGACCATCGTGGAATTCATGCCCAAGATCGTTCCCGTTGAGGACGACGATATCTCCAAAGAGCTGGAAAAAAGCTTCAAGAAGCAGGGCATCGAAGTGATGACCTCTGCGGAAGTGACCAAGGTCGACACGTCCGGCAACGGCGTAAAAGCCACCGTGAAGACCGCCAATGGCGAAGTGGTGCTCGAAGCCGACGTACTGCTGAGCGCGGTGGGTGTTCAGGCCAATATCGAAAACATCGGCCTTGAAACGCTGGGGGTAAAAACCGAGCGCGGACTGATCGCCGTTGACAAATTCTACCAGACCTCCGTACCGGGCATCTACGCCATCGGCGATTGTGTTCCCGGCCAGGCCCTGGCCCACGTTGCCTCGAAAGAAGCCATCACCTGCGTGGAGAGCATCGCCTATACGGAAAAGAAATACCATCATCAGCCCGAGCCCCTGGATTACGGCAATGTTCCGGGCTGTACCTATGGCTCCCCGGAGATCGCCTCTGTGGGCCTGACCGAAAAGAAGGCCAAAGAGCAGGGCTACGAGATCAAAGTGGGTAAGTTCCCGCTCAGCGCGTCGGGCAAGGCTTCGGCCGCCGGCCATACCGAAGGTTTTGTAAAAGTGATCTTCGACGCTAAATACGGTGAGTGGCTGGGCACGCACATGATCGGTTATAACGTGACCGAAATGATTGCGGAAACCGTGGTCGCCCGCAAACTGGAGACCACCTACCACGAGGTGCTCAACAGCATTCACCCCCACACCACGATCAGCGAAAGCATCAAGGATGCTATCGAAGTGGCGTATGGCGAGGCGATCCACCTGTAAACAGACTATCAGGAGGTTGCAGAGAAATCTGCAACCTTTTTCTTTTCACGCAGCGTTGGGCCCGTTTTCCTGCTCTTCACCCGGGCACGCTGACCTATCAAAGACACTATGAAAAAGATCCTTCTCTCCTTTTCGCTCCTGACCGGCTTTTTCGTCCACGCGCAAAGCGACGATGTGCGGCCGAATGTGAGCATTCGCTGGGCCCCGCTTGGGCTCGTAACCGGCAACATCGGCATCCAGGGTGAGTATAATTTTGGCAAGAACTCCCTGACCGCCAAGATCGGGGTACCCATCAATACGCGCCGCCAGTTCTCCTACGATGGCAAGGACGCCGATTTCACGATGAAGGCGACCAGCTTTCTCGCCGGCTACCGCACCTATCTTTCAAAGCGCCATATGCGCGGGTTTTATTTTGAGCCTTATTTCAAGTATGTGCATCATACCGCCGAAGGCATCGGCCAGGCCGTGCTCACGCCCGAATCGGTGACGATGAACTTTACCAATGAATACAATGCGCTCGGGCTGGGTGCGCAGCTGGGTGTTCAATTCCTGATCCGGAAGCGGATCGCGCTGGACCTTTACTTCCTTGGTCCCGAGATCAATTCCGCCAGCAATCACCTGCGCGCCGTGGACAAAAGCAGCCTCCTGCCTTGGACGGATTCACAAGCCCAGGAAGCCCGCCA
>CBHWDR010000580.1:0-2661 GCA_966112575.1 uncultured Chitinophagales bacterium | reverse complement strand
CTGGGCACCGGTGAACATAGAGGCTACACGGAAGTTGACGGCAAAGGATCCTGAAGAAGCTACCGAAACGGGATAGTCCATCCAGTCATTATCATCCTGCCAGGCCACGTTCTGTCCGCCACCGACGTCCGAGGTGTTCTCTTTCTGAATGCCGGACATCGATGAATAGCTTTCCGCTTCGATACGGGCGCTGCTCGCAGGAGGAGTGCTGCCACCGCCGCCGCCGGAAGCACCGCCGGTGATCTCGAACCAGTTGATATTCCATCCGCCGTTTGCTGTAGTGGTTACGATGCGCAGGGTCTGCTGGCCTGCAGGAAGCGTGACGCTGGCCGTTACGGTCTGGAAGCCCTGGAAAGAGCCGGTATTCGGAACGGTAACGGTTGCCAATACGCTGCCGGCACTGTTGCGCAGCTGGAACTGGGCGCCGGTGAACATGGAGGCTACACGGAAGCCTACGGTATAGGTGCCGGCAGTGCTCAGGTTCACAGAATAATCCATCCAGTCGTTGTTGTCCTGCCAGGCTACATTCTGCCCGCCTTCCGAACAACCCTCGAGCTGGATCCCGGACATCGACGTGAAGTTCTCGGCCTCGATGCGCAGGGTACCACCCGTTGTGCCGCCGCCACCGGAAGCAGGTGCCCCGTTGACCGTTACACTAACATCATCGGTAGCGTTCAGTCCACCGTTGTCGGTGACTTTGAGCCGGAAAGTATAGGTTCCCTGTACCAGGCCGCTGGCCGTGGTCTGGGCTGCATTGGCATTGCTGAACGATGCATTGGCCGGTCCGGTTACCTGGGTCCACTGGTAAGAAGCGATCGAGCCATCGGCATCGGTGCCCGAACCACTGAGGGTAACGGAAGAAGCCGGAAGCGTGATCGTTTGTGCGGAGCCCGCATTGGCGGTCGGCGCCTGGTTGGCTGCCGCAGCGCTTTGCGTAAAGTCAATGTAGTTGAAGTTCCAACCGCCGTTTGCAGCCGTGGTCACTACCCGGAGGGTCTGCTGACCTGCTGAAAGAGCAACGTTTGCATTTACCGTTGTCCAACCCTGGAAGCTGCCGGTATTGGGCACCGTTACGGTTGCGAGTACGGACCCGGAGCTGTTGCGAAGCTGGAAGGTAGCGCCGGAGAACATGGAAGCCACCCGGAAGCCTACGGTGTAATTACCGCCCGCTGTCACGTTGATCGCGTAGTCCATCCAGTCGTTATTGTCCTGCCAGGCTACGTTCTGTCCGCCTTCCGAGCAGTTCTCGAGCTGGATGCCCGACATGGAAGCAAAGTTCTCGGCTTCCACACGGCCAGGAGCTGATAGCGGCTTATTGATGACCACGTCGTCGAAGCGGCTGCTTCCCTGATTATCTGTAGCGGTCAGGCGGAATACATAGGCGCCGCCATTGTTCAGGCCGCTGACCGATGTGTTGGCGCTGCCCGGATTGGAGAAGCTGGCATTCGAAGGACCGGAGAGCTGCGACCAGCTGTACCCGGCGATCGAACCGTCGGGATCCGAAGCTGTACCGCTCAGGTTGGCCGTTGTCCCCTGGATCGTTTGATCGTTACCGGCATTCACCACAGGCGCCTGGTTAACGGGTCCGGCATTGCCGCGGGCGTACTGAAGCATCCATTCATAAATGGTCTTGCCTGTTTCATCCCGGTTGGTCGAATTATAGGTATAGGTCCAGGCATCATGCGACCAGGACTGGTAAACCGATTTTTTTGCATTCGGGTTGGGAGAGGGGGACTGGTTGATCTGGGCTACATAGTCATTGGTATAGCTTACCGGTACGGTGGGATCGTATTGGTTGTGGTGAGCCCACACGGCGATATTGGCATTGGCGATCGTGCGTGCGCGTGTGTAATCGGGCCAGGAGGCGCCGCAGATGGGCACGATGGCAGCGATTCGGTTGGCATACGCAGCACTGGTTCCTACATAATCCCAGACAACCCCGCCGCCCATCGACAGGCCGGTCAGGTAGATCCGGCTGGGATTGACCCGGTAATGGTTGACCGCGTAGTCGATCACACCAGTGAGGTCGGAAGCGGAAGGCCAGTTGACGAACTGTGGGGAGATGACGATGAACGAATGGTTCTGTCCATTCACATTCAGCGAAACCGGCAATTCACCCACATTGATGGATGCTGCCAGGCCCGTGTACAGCAGCTTGGAAAGCTGGCCGGGGCTGCCATCGCCGAGTTCGCCCACGCCGTGAACGAAGATGATCAGCGGGTAGTTCTGGCTCGTGTTGGAGTTGTAGCCTTGCGGCAGATACTCATAAAAACCATTGGTGTTGGCGCCCATAGACAGATAGCGTGCTGTCTGAACCTGCGCCTGAGCCTGGCTCAGGAAAACTGTTAAAATCAGCAAAGCTGCAGTCTGCAGCAAGCGGGACGATTTCAGGTTATTCATAAATGTTGACGGTTGTTCTGCTTTTGACGGGATTCTTCCACAGGAAGAATGTTTAAACAGCTTTCAGAGAGTAGGATGGCCGCGAAGGGCGAAAATTGTGCCAATTCTCAAGCAGTTAGAAGCAGGTTGCGGGGGCTGGAAGTCGAAGTAATGCAAAACGGGCTGAATAGAGCCCCACTCTTAGATGAGCGCCGGATTTCTTTCGGTGAAAAACGAGCCCGGCCGGACGTTGGCCGAATAGAGAATAAAGAATAAAGAACA
>CBHWDR010000579.1:0-2661 GCA_966112575.1 uncultured Chitinophagales bacterium | reverse complement strand
CGTATCCTCTACGCCCCACTAAACGTGGGTAACCTCTGTGCGCCCTTCCGCGCTCTGGGTTATAAACAGAAAGTAGGGTCGACCGCCATGAAACAACTACATCTTTAAGCGACTGGTACAAAAGTCTTTGCGGTTCCTTCGACAAGCTCAGGATGTCGCTCACAATGACAGTCGAAAGGCTGCTCGCAGGGACGGCCATTGAAGGAAGTAGAAGTCGCCAAAGGCTAGCATGACTCTTAGCCGCTCTTTGTCTCGGAGTGACGAACTGAGGAAAAGACTGCCCCTCTTCCAAAGCCACCACAACTGTAAACGACCGAAACAATTCCTCTTAGCCTTTGCTTCGCTTCGCTCGCAAGGGCGGTTGCCAAAGGAAGCAGAAGCCGCCAAAAGTGGGATGACCCAACGATGGTCCTGGTCGGTCAACGGTCAACACCCCATCAATCCAGCACCGGACTATACTCCTCCTTCCAATCCCACTTCCAGCGACGATGGCTCCAGAGCCAGGTCTCGGGCTGTTCGCGGATGACCGACTCGAGGAAGCGGGCATAACGGATGGTGAGCTCACCCACGGGCAGTGATGCAGGACTGCTTTCGGCGAGCACATAAGTGCTGGTATATCTGCCCCTGCCCAGTTTCCGGAAATGGCCGAAGACCACCGGGATATTGCTGCGTCGGGCGCCGCTCTCCGGGGCGGTAACGAAGGGTACCGGCTTGCCGAAAAATGTGATCCAGTGCGCCGTAGGCACGTAGCCGGCATTCTGGTCGGCCACGAGGGTAAGGATGTAGGTCTCGCGTCGATACTTCATCATGGAGCGGCTCATATCCGTAGCCGGCACCAGGGCAGCGCCGGTGCGCGTGCGGATGTGGATCATCAGCCGGTCGAAGACCTTGTTGGTCACCGGCATATAGGCCACGAGCAGGAGGCCACGCACATGCATGGGGATCGCCAGGCTGGCCATCTCCCAGTTGAAATGATGACTGAGGAGGAACTGGCAGCGCTTGCCCTCCGCGTGGATCTGGTTGAAGACAGAATAATCGCCGGTAAAATGCCGGTTGACAAATTCCTTGCTTGCGCTGATCAGCTTCAGCACCTCCACGAAATTATCGGTGAAATTGCGATAGAACTTTTTCTCAATGCGCTTCCGCTCCTCTTCGCTCTTCTCCGGGAATGCCTGGAGCAGGTTGGCGGCCACCACTTTCCGCCGATAGCCCACGAGATGATACAGGATAAGGTAACAAAGGTCGGAAAACAGGTACAGCACCCGCAAAGGCAGGAGGGAAAAGACGTACAGGATGCCGTAGACCAGGTGATACATAGCCGGCAAAGATATTGCTTCGGCAGGTTGGCATCGCTATGGCGACGCCTGCACCCATCGCTTGGTTGACCGAAAGGAAACAGGACCGTCACTGCGAGCGTAGCGAAGCAGTCAAAGCACGATGTTCTGCACGAGCTCCGACTTACCCGGATAATCCGTGTTGTAGTGCAGGCCACGGCTCTCCTTGCGGAAGCTGGCGCCCTTGATGATCAGGTAGCCCACCGTGATCATATTGCGCAGCTCGAGGAGTTGAGGGGATACGGTGGTGGTTTGATACAAGCCTTCGGTTTCTTCGTACAGCAGGTCGATGCGTTTCATCGCGCGTTCGAGACGCACGTTATTCCGCACAATGCCCACATAGTCGCTCATCACCTGTTGCAGTTCCTTCAGGCTTTGGGTGATCAGGATCATCTCCTTGGGCTCCGAAGTGCCGGCAGCGCTCCAGTCGGGGATCGACGGAAGGTCCTTCATGGCCTCCATCTTGCTGGCGGCATCGGCATAGCAGCGGTGCGCGAAGACCATCGCCTCGAGAAGCGAATTGCTCGCCAGGCGGTTGGCGCCATGCAGCCCCGTGCTGGAACATTCGCCGCAGGCATACAGGTTACCGATGGACGAGCGGCCCCATTCATCGGTTTTGATGCCCCCGCAGCTGTAATGTGCGGCGGGCGCCACCGGGATCATCTGCTTCGCCACGTCGATGCCGATGGAGAGGCATTTCTCGTAAATATTAGGGAAGTGCTCGCGGAACTTATCCAGATCCATATGGCCGCAATCGAGGTAGACGTGCTCGGTACCGCCGATCTTCATTTCGTTATCGATGGCACGAGCAACGATGTCGCGAGGCGCAAGGTCCCTGCGTTCGTCGTAACGCTCCATGAAGGCCTCTCCTGCTGCATTTCGGAGGATGCCGCCATCACCACGCACCGCTTCGGTGATCAGGAAGGCCTGGCCCCGTTTGCCCGCCTCGTAGAGGGCCGTGGGGTGAAACTGGATGAATTCCATATTCTCGATCCTTCCTTTGGCGCGGTAAACCATGGCCACCCCGTCGCCCGTTGCGATGTAGGGATTGGTGGTGGTGCGGTACACCTGTCCATTACCGCCGGTCGCCAGCAGGGTGATCTTGGAAAGGATCTTTTCGATGCGATTGTTGGTAGAGTTAAGGACGTACACCCCATAGCAGCAGATATCGGGCGTGGATTTCGTTACCAGGTAGCCCAGGTGATGCTGGGTAATGATGTCCACGACGAAACAGTGGTGGATCACCTGGATGTTGGGCGCCTTGTGCACCGCGTCGAGCAGCGCGCGCTCCATTTCCCTTCCCGTTACATCTTTATGGTGCAGGATG